>NZ_JJQY01000124.1:0-13418 GCF_000979295.1 Methanosarcina sp. 1.H.T.1A.1
GAGATAGGAGTCCGTCTCGTGGGCTCGGAGATGTGTATAAGAGACAGGTGCAGCACCACAGAGCTCACACCCTCGTCCACATGGGCTTTGAGATATGAGAGGATGTCGCCCTCTGTAAGGTCCTTCATCCCGCACTCCACAACCGTCTGATAGATGGGGACTGTAGTGATGGGAAGCCTGCTGTTCTCAAACACGCTTGCACGTATAGCACGGATGTCCCCACCCATGGAAAGGTCGGTAATGGTGTCAGCCCCATATTTTTCTGCGATCCTCACCTTTTCGAGCTCTGCATCCGGATCTATCCTGACAGCCGAAGTGCCCAGGTTGACATTTACCTTGGTGCTGGCACCCCTGCCTATGGCTATAGAAGGGCAGCCCTCCCTTGTCATTATAACGAGGCTTCCTTCAGCTACACGGGAGAGCAGGGTATCCTCATCAATATTTTCTCTCTCCATAGTCTGCTGCATTTCGAGGGTAAGTTTTCCGTCACGTGCACAATCAATCTGCGTGTGTCTCATGGGTTCTTGCACTCTTCCTGTATTTAATGTGGAACTGCCGATCTGTCAGTTCAATCACACATGAGTTTATAAATATATTTATATGATTTATAATAGAGATTATGTCATTATTTATTAAGGCGTACGTTAACAAAAATATTTTAGTATGACTTTGTATTTGCACATTGTTAACCAGGAGCCTTTCATGTAGCGACATAAACCTTGAAAATCCGGGATAAAAATGACAGGATAGAAATGAAAAGAATTCTAAAAAATTTCTCCAATTGAAATAAACAGTTTCCTATCTTCCCGGAATGAATTGTACGGAAATGTATATTTATAAAAGAGTAACAAATATGTCAATAATTAGTCTTCAATTTTTTATAAATATATGAATATACTTTTATATCGCGGAGATTCTTCAATATAATATATATTTTCAATAATTACAGGCCAGAATCTACAGCGATCAGATACAGGCGATCAGATACAGGCAATCAGATCAAGGTGCATAATATGGAAAACTCTCTACTAGACCTGATTTTCCTCTCCGATAAAAGAAAAAACGTGCTTCTCCTTCTGCTTGAAGGGCCAAAGGACATCAACACAATAAAAAAAATCCTTAACGCAGGTGCAACTTCACTCCAGCCCCAGATTAAAATGCTCAAGGAAAAACACCTTGTAGTTCAGGACAGAGAGCTTTACAGGCTTAGCGAGATAGGAAAAATCATAACCGAAAAGATGAAACCCCTGCTGGATACTCTTTCTGTACTGGAAGATAATGCAGATTATTGGGCTGACAGGGATATGAGTAAAATTCCGCATTTTCTCCTGCGCCGCATAGGGGAACTCGGGCACTGTATTACAATTGAACCCCAGAGAGAACATATGTTCGAAATGATTCCCGAGTATGTCGAAAATGCTGAAAAGGCAAAGAAGTTCGAGGCGCTCAGTTCTTATTTCCACCCTCTCTATCCTTCCTTTTGTCTCGGGCTTGCAGAAAAGGGTACATCGGTGTCACTGATTCTTCCAGAATCAATCCTTAGAAGGTGGGGTGAGGATGATTACAGGGAACAAACCAGGCAGTTTCTTAAAATGGAGAATACTAAACTCCTGGTCTGCAAAGACTGTGAAATGACTCCTAATATTGTAGCGGCAGACAACTTCATGGGAATAGCTCTTTTCCCGAAAGATACTGTTTTTGACCGAAAATACGTGATAAGCTTTGAGCCCGGAGCTCTTGCCTGGGGCAAAGAACTCTATGACTACTACGAACAAAGAGCGGAACAAATCCGGGATATCGACAGCTACGCCAGCAGTACACCCTGAAAAGAAATCAAAAAAAGCTAAAAAGCTCTTCATCAGGTGTGCTCTTCAAAATGTATATTAGAGGCCCTCAAGGTATATTAGAGATATTCATCAAGCCCTGTCTCACCATTTGAATATGCTTCATGCCATCCCCGGGGTACAGGCTGTTTATTATAGAGGATTTTTCTCCGTGCCTCAAGTAGTTTCGGCTTTTTCCTCATGAACTCTGCAGCACACAGGACCTTATTTTCAACCTTTCCTGCCAGTTTTTTTAACCACCTGTAGCCTTCAAAAGACCTCAGAAGATGGTGGTCCAGGATCAAAGTGTCAACATTTCTGGCAAGAAGAAGAGCATTTTCAAACGCTTCTTTTGAAGCTTCAGGGACATGGTGGGAGAGATAGAGCGGGGGTCCGGAAGAGAAAACTACTGTCGGTTTCCAGGCAAGTACCTCAAGCACAGCTTCCCTGTCCAGGAGCTGGATATCCGAACTGTGGACAAACACCTCGGCTCCTTCACAGATCCGGGTCATCATTACCGTGCCAAACCCCTTATCTCTTGTCCCATGCGGAACAGGAGAAGAAAAACTTATGCCGTCGGAACTAATGCCTTCAGAAGCGGGAAGGGAAGAGCCCAGAAAATGAGAGAGCTCTTTTCTCCTGCGTGCAGACAGCCCTGAAATATTTTGTGGACCTTTGCACCAGAACCTGACCTCTTCCAGAGGAGGGAGGGCTTCTACTGGCAATTGATAAGGGTCTTCGGCTTTCATGGGCATGTGGTCCCCATGGTAATGGCTGATTACTATATCCGTTGCACCTTCAAGGGCATAAAGGATCTTTTTCCTGATCCTGAGGGCAGCTGCAACCTCTACAGGGTGGGGAGACAAACCGTAACGCAGGCGGGCAAGGGCAACTCCCGGATCGATCAGAATCTTTTTATCCCCGGTTTTTACAGCGCAGGCAAGAGACCTTGCCCCGAAGGACTCACACCCGAGTATTTCAATCTGCATATGTTTCTATCTGTTTGCATGAATAAAAATCCTTTTCAGGAGACATTTACGGAACTCCTCACGATTGATGTGATTGAGGCTTAAACTCAAGTTCCGTATCGTAGAGCAAATGCCAGAGATCCCCCTTTTTGTACATCCTTTCCGCATCAACTGCAGCCCCCTGCCCTATTATTTCGAACCTGACTCCCCGGCCTTTGAAAGTGACCTTTCCTAGCCTGCTTCCCATCCGGCTGTAGTCAAGGGCGTCGGCAAGCCGGATAAGGGCAGCCACTTTCAGGGTGACATCCTGCAGGTCTTCGGGCATTTTCCCGAAATCTTTTCCTTTAAGGTCCTCAATTTTCTTCTTTCCTACCTTTTTTTTGTGCAGGAAAGCCGTCCAGGCAACAACCGGCCACAGCCTTTCAGGTAATTCGGCAGGCGGGTGGCGGAGCAGGATATCCCTCCCTGCCCTGTGATGGTTCTCAAAGTCCGTAGCTACCCCGGCATCATGCACAAGGGCAGCCATTTCCACGAGTTTTTGGAACTCAGAGCCAAGCCCGTGGACAGGAGCGAGGATCTCATAAAGTTCGAGTGCATTCCGGGCCACATTATCGGCATGGCTGCGTTCAATTCCGTATTTGTGGAAAAGGTCTTCGAGGGGTACGGGTTCGGGCGAGAAAGCTTCCCCGGACTTTTCATCCCCAACAGGTCTGGAATTAGAGCTCATGCAGAATTCCCTTCTTTTAATTTCCTTTTTAGAACTGAAATTAACTTGAAGCTATTTCTCAGTTTTCTTTTTTGCATAAGCTGTAAAACTCTGCGCAATAGAACGTATAACAAAGTGCGTAAAAATATACCAATTCTGGGACTCAAACATCTAAAAAATTAACTAATGTAATAAATTCCTGCCTGAGTCCGCTGATAACTTAATTATTGCTGCTGATAACTGAATTGTTACTACAGATAACTGAATTATTATATATCATGTCCAGAATCTTAGTAAACAATGATCAAAATAAGCTTCAAGCAGGGAACTCTCCTCATACAGGGCAACGTCCGGGTCCCCAATTCGGCCTGGGACGAAAGGAGCGGGAACTTCAGGGCCCTTGCCATGTATTACAGAGATATCATAAGTTACCTGAAAAATTCCGGGATCGATTTTGAAGATGCTGTCCTTGACCTCCTTCCCTGTCCTGACCTTGCAGAAGCTTATGAGGCTTCGGGAAAGAAGTTGAATTTAAGGGATTACCAGGCAGAAGCCCTTGTTTCCTGGAGTGAAAATGAAAAATGGGGAGTTCTGGTCCTGCCGACAGGGAGTGGAAAGACCCTTACCGGCATCCGGGCAATTGCAGGGTGTAATACCCCTTCCCTCGTGATTGTCCCGACCCTTGACCTGCTCGAACAGTGGAAAAAGCAGCTTGAAGAAGCTTTTTCCATGGAAATCGGAAAGCTTGGGGGCGGCGAGAAGAAAATCCTTCCGATAACCGTTTCCACATATGACTCTGCCTATATTCATGCCGAAACCCTGGGTAACAGGTTCGGCCTCCTGATTTTTGACGAAGTGCACCACCTGCCTGCAGCAGGATACAGGAGCATTGCCGAATTTTCCGCAGCCCCATGCAGGCTCGGACTGACTGCCACATACGAAAGGGAAGATGAGCTGCATAAGGAACTCAACCGGCTTGTAGGGGGAAAAGTCTACGAGAAAAAAGTCTCGGAACTTGCAGGCGGACACCTTGCCCCTTATACGATAAAACGGGCTTCTGTGACGCTCACTGCCGGGGAGCAAAAAGAATACGACCAGAAATATTCTATATTCCTTAACTACCTCAAAAAAACCGGGATAGTAATGAGAGGCCCGCAGGACTTCCGGAAACTGGTCATGAAAAGCGGAAGAGACCCTGAAGCCAGAAAAGCCCTCCTTGCAAGAAATGCAGCAAGAGATCTTGCCTTCAACAGCGATTCAAAAATTGAGAAACTGAGGGAGATCCTGGAGCAGCACAGAGAGGACAGGGTGTTTATCTTCACGGAACATAACCGGCTTGTGCACCGGATTTCCAATACATTCTTTATCCCAGCGATCACATATCGGACTCCTTCAAAAGAAAGGAATTCCATTCTCGAAAAGTTCAGGGCAGGCAGCTATAGGGCTGTTGTTACCTCAAAGGTACTGGATGAAGGTATTGATGTGCCTGAAGCAAACATAGGGATCATAGCAAGCGGGACAGGCAGCAAGAGGGCATATGTGCAGCGCCTCGGAAGGATCCTCAGGAAAAAAGAGGGGAAAGAAGCCGTACTCTATGAAATCATAGCCTCGGAAACCTCGGAGACCGGAACCGCACAGAGGAGAAAAGGAGCTTTATCTTCCGGAAAAGGTCCATTAGAAAGCCCCGGAGAAAAGGGAAGGAAAGAAGCTCAGAGGGTAAGAAAAGAAAGCTCTGAAAGACCTGAAAGACCTGAAAACCCTGAAAGCCAGAAAGGAGGTCCTCATGCTAACGTCTGACCTCCTTGTAACCCGCATTTCCGGAGGAAAAATCAAGCCGGCATATGCAGCTTTTAATTCAGAAAACCTTGAGCTTGCAGGGCTCCTTATAGAGACTTTCGGGCAGCATGTAGGAAAACCCTACGGCGACCTCCTGGCAGAACTTGAAGGTTATGAAGAGATGAATTACCGCTTCATCCGGGGGCTTTCCCAGCTCCTTGGAAGGCGGGCTGTGGTTGAAACCTCTTCAGCTGTTGACCCTTCTACGGCCAGAGAAGCGGTTTTTGACGCCTGTACCGGGATGGCGCTTGCTCCTGCCGAAAGAAAAGAGGCACTTCAAAAAGCCGCAAAAAAACTATCGATATCCATTCCTGAGCTTGAAAAATCTCTCTGGGCAGACCTTGAGGAAAACCAGATCCTCAAAGAATTCAAACCCCTTTCCCCTGCAGAACTCCTCAGGCAGTATAACATCTCCCTGACCCAGACCATCCTTTTCCGCGCTGTTGACCTGAACATATGGATAACAGGGGATTTCCAGAACGTTCTCTGGAAGATTCTCAGATCCGGGCTTATGTATTCCCTGGAAGATACTGAGGAGAAAGCAGGCGAAAAAGAAGAAGCTGAAAGGTTGAAAAGCGTTCACCTCCACCTTGACGGGCCAGCATCTCTTTTCAGGATGTCGGAACGATATGGAAATTCGTTTGCAAAACTCTTCCCCACCCTCCTGAAATCAAAGGGCTGGAGCCTGAAGGCAGGAATTCTCCATAAAGGTTACCAGGGGAAACGCATCCTTGATTTAGTCCTTGACAGCTCGGAAGAGGCTTTCGGATCCATACCGGAAGCAGTCAGATATCCTGAAAGAGTACCTGAAAGGGTTTATCCCGACTTTCAGCTTGCAGAAGGACAGGAAGGATACAGGACAGGAATCGAGACTGAGAATGGGTTTGGGGGAGAAGAAGCTGAAATTCAGGGAGCTGGAATTCAGGAAGCAGAAACAGATATTGAAAGTGAAACTTATGACAGCACTTATGAACAGCAGTTTGCCAGCTTAAGTTTAGGAGGTTGGAAAGCAAAAAGAGAACCAACTATCCTGAAAGCAGGCAGGTACGCATTTGTTCCGGATTTTTCCCTTCAGAGGGACGGGATGAAAGTGTATGTCGAGGTTGTTGGTTTCTGGACGCCGGAATACCTTAAAAAGAAGACCGAGAAACTAAAGGAAGTAAAGGAACCCGTTATTCTCCTGATTAACAGGAAACTCAAGTGCTCGGAAAAAGACTTCCCTGCACAGGACGTGATTTTCTTTGACAGGAAGATTCCGGCAAATGAAATCACGCAGGTGCTTAGAAAATATGAGAGAAGAAGGCTTGAAGAAGACCTGTCGGAACTGCAGGAAACGAAGATTCATCTTTCCGGGGAACTGATCAGCCTTGATGAAATCGCAGCCGAGAAGGGAGTCCTGCTTGATGCTTTAAAAAAAGAGATCAAAGGCAGGCTTACAAAATTAGGGGAATCCGAAAAAGTCGGAAAATTCGAGGAATCCGAAGAAGTCGGAAAATTCGAGGAATCCGAAGAAGTCGGAAAGTACAGGAACTATGTGCTTCTTGAGAATTATTTGCTCCACAGGCAGTTACTTAAGAAAATAGACCTGGAACTTGAAAAACCAGGAGCTGCCGATACATATGCCGGTGCAGTGAAGGTTTTTGAGGGCTTCAGGCTTGACAGCAGTCTCTATTACCCTGTACTCGAACACCTTAGGTATAAGGTTAGCTGGACCGGGCTCAGTGAAGAGAACGCAAAAGTTAAAAAAATACGCTTTGCCTAAAAAATGTTTTTACCCAAAAAATACTCCCCGCACCCAACAAATAGCCCGTTTTTAGTCGATTTTTCAGGCAAAGCGTATGTAAGAAGTTGTATGGAAAGCTATTGGTTTCTTGTTTCCATCGATTGGGATTTCAGACTTAAAATATGCGGCAAAATAACATAGGCAACATTTAGGAATGATTAAATAACTTTTACTATCAAAATGACTGATTTAGCTTCAAATAAATTAATCTTTGCCTAAGTTATTTCGTTACAAATACTTAGAGATCGACTTCGAGATCGGTCCCAAGGATTTTTGGTTTCATATATCTATTGTAATATTTTTTGTATATACTCGGATCTGTGATCGTGATCCCGAGCAGAACGACCCAACCCAAAGGAAACATTATCAACAGCAGGCAATAAAATGTAATTGCTGCTATCATAGATTCCCCAACAAACTTTTTCATAGTTTTCATTGGTATTCCACCTCCTGATGTGGTTATCCAGGTTTGCTTGCGTTATTTCAGCAATTTTACAATTATACCCAGTCTTACCAATGTTTTTGATATTGTGTGTAATACACAATAGCATACAATAATATGCATTTAATAACTTATATAGATTTTTAGAAAATTCGCTTTGAATATAACTTACATTCGGCAGGTCGACATATAATTATTTATGATGATCACTACTGATTGTGATTTTGAAATACTGCTCCACAATTGTGTGTAGTTGTTAGGTTTACATATGGTCCAAACACAATCTCCCATACTAAACTTTAACGAAAAAATGATTTAGTGTTTTTTAGTGTTTATATGTGTCGTGGAAGTTGAACCACAGATTAACCATCTTTTAACATAACCTATAGTTAGCTCAGGTTCTAAAACAGCAATGGGAAAATATCCTTAATTCCAATGTCGACATGCCGAAAGCAGGCTATAAAAAGATTTTACCTAAAAAATAAGGGTGATACCTGAAAGATTCATACGATACCCAAAAAATACTCCTCGTACCCAGCAAATAGCTGTTTTTTGGCTATTTTATAGGCAAAGCGAAAGAAATACGAGGCTTATTATAAGGAGACTTTTTCTAATTTCATTGCTTAAAGCGGAAGATTAGATCCAGAAAATAGAGGATTATTAATAAAAGTAGGAAGGCCATAAACCTTCCATATTTTATAATTAAATAACCTATTATTTAATTAAATAATTTATAATTTAATAAAATTCATACTTCAATTCCATCCATTTTTACAATGAAATTGACCTCAACTTTCGAAACATTAAGGTTAGATTCAAGATCCGTCTCATATTCTGCAAGTAAATTTTTAATAACCACTTCTAAAGAATGTTTTAAGTCAATGACGGTTTCATCCATTAATATTGTTTTTTCAGCTTCAGTCAAGTTAAAAAGAGTCATTTAACACCACTCCCCAATAATTTTGTTTTATTATACTGATATTCACGTTGTCTTAATCCGCCAATATTTTTGTAATCCCGACACTATTTTTGTAATCCGCCAATATTTTTGTAATCCCGACAATATTTTTGTAATCCGCCAATATTTTTGTAATCCCGACACTATTTTTGTAATCCCGACAATATTTTTGTAATCCGCCAGGATCTTTTAGTTACTGAGGTCTTAATTCAAACCTTGTTTTTCGTGGATTCATTCGGAAATGCAAAGATTTCTTCCAACCACAAACAGGTAGGAATTACGTGACCTGTATACTCTTACCCTTCCCACATTATCCAGTACTTGCTGCAAAAGCTGTACTATAAATTGAATTTTTTTTTCGATTCTAAAAGTCATATTATCCCCCGATAACCCTTGCTCTATTTTAGTTCAGTGGTATTATATTTTACCAATAGTATAACTGATATACTGATATAAATACTTATTCTGTATAAAATAGCCATCAAAAGCCATTATTTCTGGAGAAAACCCGAGATAACTATAAATAGTAGTATTTTTTAATATTTATACTGTGGTAAAAAATATGCATCAGTTAAATGATTCACTATTTTAAAAAAATGTTAATAAAATATGGAAAACCGGTTATTTTAAAACTCTACAAATATTTATATTAAATTTAAAATATTTTGCATAAGACCTATCATATTTTACAACCAATGCAAAATATTTTATAATTAAGTTAATCAGGATGTGAATTTCAGAATATTGTTCATCGAGTTTAAAGTCAATACTGCCCATCTCCAGGAAATTAAAGTTGTTTTGAGGCGGCCTGAAAAGATGTATTCTGGTAAGAGATATCCAGATTTAGACAGTTAATCTGAAATCAGATCCTGAATATTCCAGAGTACAGGGATTTCATTCCACATACGCCACATTCCTTTTCACAGGCCGGAAGAGTTTCATGAACTCGTGTACTTCTTCCGGAAAATCCGTGTTTACGGAAAGCCCTATTTCTTTAGCTTCTGCGGCTGAAAGGGGAGTGCTGTGGATCATTTCTCCGCTGACCAGCTTTTCAACCACTTCATCGAGCCTGTCTTCTCCGCCGGGGCCAGGTGCAATTTTGCCTTCCAGAAGCTCTTTTGCGACACTCCGGGTAAGCTTGAGGGCTTTTCTGGAGATATCGCTCATGACAAGAGTGACATCTTCCGCGTTCTCTTTTTTCATTTCTGCGGCATAGATCCAGGAAGGTGCAGGGAAGAGCCCTCGCATGAGATCCCCTACCTGGGGGTCGATAGGCCCTATAACTGCATCTTTATCCATTACGATTTCATCTGCTGCAAGGGCGACAATTGTGCCCCCTGACATTGAGTAGTGGGGGATGAGCACACGGGTCTTTTTGGGGTGATTCTTCAGGGCACGGGCGATCTGGATGCTGGCATGGAGCTGCCCGCCGGAGGTGTGCAGGATCAGTTCAAGGGGACAATCCCTGTATTTCCTTATCCAGCGCAGGACCTGTTCAGCATCCTCCTCATCGATGAACTGGTAAGCAGGCAGCCCTAAAAAAGAAATTGCTTCCCGTCTGTGAATCATTGTCAGTACTTTACAGCCGTGGCGCCTTTCCATGGCTTTCAGTTTTGCCAGACGCTGCATCTGGATTCTTTTGAGCTGCGACTGCGGGTAAATTACGGTGTAAAGAAAGAAAACTACGAACAAAATAAACATCAAATCCCAGAGACTGAAAGTTGTGCCTTCAATTAGAGCCAGAAAAACTTCCCCCTAAAAGATCTCACTTAAACTTCCCACGGGCACCGCTTAAGCTAACCAGAAGGTGCAATTCAAACCCACGGGCTTAATCCCCTGATTTAACATTGTCCTGCCAGCTATTAATTATTGGCTATCCGTACTGCAGGAAAAAGCGATCTTATAAGGAAATTGCAAAAATCTCGAAGAAAAAAGGAGAAGAAGGAAAAGAAGGAAAAGAAGGAGAAGAAGGAGAAGAAGGAAAAGAAGGAGAAGAAAAAGGATGCTGGGAAGGGATTAGAGAACTTTACATGGTTTCATGGAGAAATCAGCTTGAGCCCCATCACCCCTGAGAAAATCAGAATGATGCAGACAAGCCTGCCGAAATCCATGGAATCATTAAAGAGCAAGATGCCCAGGACAGTGGTGCCGAGAATCCCAATTCCGGTCCAGACTGCATAGCCAGTTCCTATTGGCAAAATCTTCAGAGCCTGGGAAAGGAAATAAAAGCTCAGGACCATGCAAACGACCGTAAATATGCTGGGATAAAGCCTTGTAAAACCTTCCGTATATTTCAGCCCGATTGCCCAGGCTGCCTCAAAAAGACCAGCGATGAAAAGAAAGATCCATTCCATTTTTGTTCTACACCTGTTTAGGTAATTTTTATGGGGTTACAGTGAAAATATCAATTGAAAAGTATTCAAAAGCCTCTTTCTTCTTATAATCTTGCCCGAAAGAACCCCCGGCAAGGTCTGTTAAATTTCTCAAAGGTAAAATCTCGAATATTGAGATCAGAAATAAAAATCAGAAGGAGCAAACAATAAGCCTTTAACCCATGCAGGAGAATATTTCAATATGGCAGCTCCGAAGTACCTGAAACGCTATCTTATGGTGCAGGGAGATGAAATGCCTGCCCTCTCCAGAATAACAGAGAGAATTTCAGTCGAATTTGATCCGGAAATGGGACTTGAAGAACTCCGGAATATCCATGAAGCAAGCATCAAAGAATACAGGAAATTACGGGAAAGCCTTGAAATCGAGGCCATGGAAGCCCTTGTTTATCCGGATAGTTCGGACATGCTGAAGCTGTATACTACAAGCTTCCTGAAAATCCCGAAAGCCAGTCCCTCCCTCCTTGACCTCAAGGTTGCAATTGTGGACAGGATGCTTGAAAACTGCCACTGCTGCGAGCGCCGCTGCGGGATTAACCGAAAAGAGGGAGAAAAAGGCTTCTGCAGGCTGACCGACGTCTCACGCTACGCCTCGGAGTTCCTGCACATGGGAGAAGAGCCAGAACTCGTCCCCTCCCACACGATCTTTTTTACAGGCTGTGTCTTTGCCTGCGTCTACTGCCAGAACTGGGACATCTCCACCTGCCCGGAATGCGGCACTGAGGTCGACCCCCGGAAACTTGCAAAGCTTGTTGACATCCGGAGGCTCCACGGGGCAAAAAACGTAAACTTCGTAACCCCAACCCCGCACCCGCACACAGTCCTGAAAATCGTGCGGGAAATGTCAGCAAATACCCCTGTGGTCTGGAACTCGAACATGTACCACTCAAGGGAAATCGCAGAAGTCCTGGAAGGCGTGGTTGACGTCTACCTCGGGGACTTCAAGTACGGCAACAATGAATGCGCTCTCAAGTACTCAAAAGTTAAAAACTACCTGGAAGTCGTTCAGCCCAACTTCGAGTTCGCCTACGAAACCGCCGAAATCCTCCTCCGCCACCTGGTCCTCCCCGGGCACCTCGACTGCTGCACAAGGCCGATTGCCAAATGGGTTGCAGGACACATCCCGCAAATCAGGTTCAACCTGATGTTCCAGTACAGGCCATGCTACCGGGCAATGGAATATCCGGATCTTGGAAGGCACCTGACCCTGGAAGAGGAAACGGATGCGATTGATATCGTGAGAGGGGCTGGGATTGAGGACGTGCTGATCTGAGTAATGCTCAGTAATAATTATAATCTTACGCATATATAATTCAAAATGCAAATATATAGTTATGAAAGGAGCCGGGGGAGCCTGTAAATTTTTAGGAATTTTCTTCATTTTAAGTCTGCTGATGCAGGGGGTTTGTACAGCAGAAGAAAGTAATGGAATAAATACGAATTTAAATAATTCACTAAACAGCACGGTGATCGGCAAAATAAATGGCACGATAAACGGCACGATAAATGGAACAATTAATAACGCAACAAATGAAACGATAATTGGGGCAATAAATGGCACAATAAGTGGCACAATAAATGGCACGATAAACGGGACAATAAGCAATACAGAAATGTTTCCGAGGATTCTTTTATTGCCACTTTTTCTTGGATCTCTTCTTTTTTTGTGCTGGCTGTGCCGGTTTTTCGATAGAATGAACTTCTGTTTTGTTACTTTTTTACTTATAGCGTTATTATTATTTGTGTCTCTAAGGTTTCATGCAGTTGATTTGATCTTAGAAATAGTTCTTTATATTCTCATTCTTTTGATATCGATTTTTATTTTCAAAGTTATTGTTTACGAAAATAAAAAAAGAAAGGGAGAAAAAGATAACAAAAGAGGCGAAAGTAATGAAAGAGCTAAAAGTAACCTGATAATGTGGCTTCACGACATAGCGAGAAATTTTATTGTAATTTTTGTGGTTCTTATATGGCCTATGGTGCTTTTATATTTTGATTATAACAAAATAAGTTATATTACATTTTATGGAATAGAGAAATTGCAGTTCCCGGTCTACATAATTGCTGCATCATTTGTCGGTATCCTCTCTTACCTTTTTTTAAGTATTGAAGACAGATTCAGCCAGCTCATTCCGGAATATATTACGATAAGTATTGCCTGGTCATATCTCAAAAGAATCCTTACTGCACCTTTTATAGCACTAATAGGCTTCTATTTGCTAAATCACCTGCTAAGGATAGAAGAAATAAGTGAGATTAATGATTATTTTGTTTTCGTATTTTCTTTTTTTGCCGGAGTATTCACCAAGACAATAGAGACATGGATCTTTGCCTGGGTTCAAAAACTTCTACCCGGAGACAAAAAGGATGAATTCGATGCCAGGCTTGAATACAAAGTCGCAAACTCTTGCTTTGTCACAAAACTGCGGCTCGACGAAGACCTCGCATATATGCTGTACCTGTCTCTTATACACATCTCCGAGCCCACGAGACGGACTCCTATCTCGTATGC
>NZ_JJQY01000159.1:0-72968 GCF_000979295.1 Methanosarcina sp. 1.H.T.1A.1
CCTACACATGGATCAGTTCAGGATATGGCTCTCTTGAAGAAATAGAATCCGCAGTTATTTCAATGGTGCTTGCAGCAGTTGGGCTCCAGCTGATTTTTTCTGCAGTCTTTGTAAGCGTAATGCTCCTAGAAGTTGATACAGACTGGTAAGGTGATGCAATGAAAATAGCCTTCGTATACGATGCTGTATATCCCTGGGTCAAAGGGGGCGCAGAAATGCGCATTCATGAACTGGGGATGCGGCTTTCTTCACAGGGGCACGATGTGCACCTTTTCGGGATTAAATGGTGGGAAGGCGGAGACGTTATTGAATATGAAGGCATGACCCTCCACGGCGTTTGCAAAGCAAGGGAACTCTATGTGGCTGGCAGAAGGTCAATTTCCGAAGCACTTTTATTCTCAGTGAAATTGTTTCCAGCACTAATGAAAGAGAAATTCGACCTTATTGACGTAAGCGTATTTCCCTATTTTTCCTGTTTTACCGTAAAGCTTGTCTCAGTTTTAAAAAGTAGTCCTGCAATCTTTACATGGCATGAAGTCTGGGATGACTACTGGTATGAATACATGGGAAAAGCAGGCTTTTTCGGAAAAGTGATCGAAAAAGCGGTTTCTAAAATATCGGATAATAATATAGCGGTTTCGGACTGGACGAAGAAGAGGCTTGAAGCCCTTGGGACCCCTGAAAATAATATAATGGTCATCCCTAACGGGATCGATTTTAAAAGGATTTCCGGGATTGAACCGGAAGGTGGCCTGAATTCTGCAGGACTTGAGGAGAAAATTTACGACATAATCTTCGCAGGCAGGCTCATAAAAGAAAAAAATGTTGATGTTTTGATAAAAGCAGTGGCTCTCCTTAAAGCTGATTTTCCAGACATCAGGTGCTGTATTGTTGGGGATGGACCTGAAAAGGCAGCGCTTGTGGAGCTTGCAAGGAAGCTGGAAGTTTCTGAAAATGTCAAGTTTGCAGGCTTTCAGGAGTACAGGGCATTAATCGGAAAAGTCAAGGCTTCAAAGGTGCTCGTGCTGCCTTCAAGCAGGGAAGGCTTCGGGATGGTTGTAATCGAGGCTTTTGCCTGCGGGGTGCCTGTAGTGACAGTAAGGGAGAAGTACAATGCAGCGCAGGGACTTGTTGAAGATGGAGTGGACGGGCTTGTTGTGGAACTGGAAGAGAGGGAGATTGCAAAAGCCGTGGAAAAAATGATTGAGAAGAGCTCAGGAAACAGAAAAGTTTCAGAAGCTGCATTTAACAAAGCTGAAAAATATGATTGGGATGAAGCATTAGTGAAACTAGAAAATAGTTATGAGGAACTTGCATGAAAATTGCTATTTTCCATGATTACATCGGAGCAATCGGCGGAGGAGAAAAACTGGTTCTTACCCTTGCAAAGGGACTGGGAGCAGACGTGATTACTACAGATGTAGATATGGATTCCGTAAAAAAAATGGGTTTTGAGGCCGTGAAAATCATAAGCCTTGGGAACACCTTAAAGATGCCACCCTTAAAACAGATAGATGCCTCTTTTAAATTTGCAACCTGTGATTTTTCGAAAAAATATGATTTTTTTGTTTTTTCCGGGAACTGGGCACTCTTTGCAGCGAAAAAACACAAACCAAATCTTTACTACTGTCACACACCAACAAGAGCTTTCTATGATCTTTACGATGTGTACCGTAAAAACCAGTCAATTTTTGTTTCGGTACCATTTATGGTGTGGGTACAGTTGCACAGGAAAGTTTCTGAGTACTACTTATCTCATGTATGTAAGATTGTGACTAACTCCGTAAATACTAAAAATCGAATAAGAAAGTACTTAAATAGGGATTCAGAAGTAATTTATCCTCCGGTTGACACTTCAAGATTTAAATTCAAGGAATATGGAGATTTCTGGCTATCCGTAAATCGGCTGTATCCTGAAAAGAGAGTGGAACTGCAAATTGAAGCTTTCAGAGAAATGCCAGATCAAAAATTGCTTATCGTCGGAGGTTATGCAGCAGGAGATCATGCATCAGGATATGCATCCAGATTAATGACTGGACTTCCAGAAAATGTAATGTTGATTGGCAGTGTTTCAGAGGAAAAACTACTTGAATTATATACCACCTGTAGAGGACATATCACAACGGCAATGGATGAGGATTTTGGGATGACACCTATTGAAGCCATGGCCGCAGGAAAACCTGTAGTGGCAGTCAAAGAAGGCGGATTCCTCGAAAGCATGAAAGATGGCAAAACAGGACTGCTGGTTGAAGCAAATGTAGAAAGTATTGTTAAGGCAATAAGAATCGTCTCGGAAAATCCGGAAAAATTTAAGGATTCGTGCCTTCAAAGAGCAAAACTTTTTGATACATCAGAATTTATTAAAAAAACGAAAGAGGTAATCAGTAGATGAGCAAAAATTTATGGAAATATCGTCATCTTATAAAAAGACTGGCAATTAGCGATTTCAAGGTACGATATAAAAACTCAGTCCTGGGCTTTTTCTGGTCATTATTAGAACCACTACTGATGCTATTGGTGTTATATGTGGTATTTGTAGATGTATTTCCAAGTACTCAGAAAAACTACCATTTATTCCTCCTTCTTGGCATTGCTCTGTGGGATTTTTTTACAAAAGGTACTTCAATGGGCCTGCAAGCCATAATCAGCAAACCGGGCATGGTAAGACAGGTCTATATCCCAAGAGAGATATTGATATTTAGTTCATCTCTTACCGCTCTTATGATGGCAGTGCTTGAAATTGGGGTATTTGGTATTTTCATGGTAATTTCAGGGGTGGTGCCAACATCAACTGCTATTTATTTCCCCATTATATTCATGATCATATTTATACTCGTATTTGGTACATCCCTTGCATTAGGCGCACTCAATACATACTATAGGGATGTCCAGTACATCTGGGCAGTCATTCTTCAGGCTGGTTTTTTTGCAAGTGGCGTTTTCTTTGACTTCTCAACTTACGAGAGTGATATTAAAGGATTGTTACTTTTGAATCCAATGGCAAGAATAATCTTAATATCTAGAGAGTCGTTGCTGTATAATACAGCCGTATCTTCCTGGGATCTTGTCTTCTGCTTTGCTTCATCCCTTGTGATGTTACTTGTTGGGTATCTTATCTTTATGAAGCTTGAGCCTGGATTTGCAGAGGAGGTTTAATTATAATGGACATTATCGAAGCAAGAAACGTATGGAAAAACTACAAGATCCCGCACGAAAAAAGAAATACGTTATTTGAATCATTATATGGGCTGATGGATAGTAAAATGGGATATGAATCATTCACTGCATTAAAAGATATAAATTTCACAGTCAAAAAAGGAGAGTGGC
This sequence comes from Methanosarcina sp. 1.H.T.1A.1, assembly GCF_000979295.1. NCBI lineage: Archaea > Methanobacteriati > Methanobacteriota > Methanomicrobia > Methanosarcinales > Methanosarcinaceae > Methanosarcina > Methanosarcina sp. 1.H.T.1A.1. The sequence goes on from NZ_JJQY01000159.1 coordinate 3,328, forward strand.
TTGGAGTCATAGGCCATAATGGATGTGGAAAAAGCACTCTTCTAAAGGTCATAGCTAATACGATTCGTCCTACAAAAGGCAAAATAACGGTAAACGGCAAAATAACTTCATTTTTGGAGTTAGGAATAGGTTTTCAACCGGATTTAACCGCAAAAGAAAACATAAAAATTTATGGCGCCATAATGGGACTCTCAGACACTGAGATAGAGGACCGAATAGATGGTATTCTTGAATTTGGAGGATTAACCCGTTTCAAGGATACAAAAATCAAGAACTTTTCCAGTGGAATGATTGTAAGGCTGGCGTTCTCAACTGCAGTTCAAATCGAACCGGAAATTCTTCTTCTGGATGAAGTTCTTGCAGTAGGCGACTTCGATTTTCAGAAAAAATGTTTTGAAGTTTTCGACAGATATAGGGAAATGGACAAAACGGTTGTTTATGTCAGCCATGATTTGAGTACAGTACAGCGTTTTTGTGATAAGGTGCTTCTATTGAATCATGGAGAACAGATTGGAATCGGAACTGCAGAAGAAATGATAAGTATATATCAATCTATCGCATAAACATCCTGAGAATTTACAATCAAAAGAAGATATTCCGGAATTTTCCAGTATGATAAATAAATGGTAATTATTCAGCATACAAAAACCAGTTTATTGAGAGTGATTTTGACGACACAGAGAGATATGATTACTACTGATGATAAATAGAGAAACGCAATCAATAGCCAACTATTAGATGAAATTGCGTGCGGCCGCCCCACCCTAAACAGGCGGCCTGACAATTACCACCAGTAATAATTTAATTCATTCTTTTTCTATTTAAAGGCATTATATACTTTTTTTACATATTTTTGCCCTGAAATTGAATTGTCGGACAGCCTGAAGGTCGAGATTCGTGACCTTCTGTACTCCCGAAATAATAAATTTAAGGATTACATGGAATGACTGGTTTACGTGCTATTCCGTATCCTCCCAATATTAAGAATATTAATTCCCAAGGATAATGATATCGAGATTGCACTTCAAGGAAACTGTGAAGTAGCACAAAAATAAAAAAGATCATGAAAAGAAACTGAATTCCAATGTTAAGATTTGTGTTCTTTAATTTATAGCAACCCAATAAACTAAAAAATAATATCCCAAAATAGAAGAATTGGGAGACTGCAAGCATTAGCAATTGATTATGGAGTATAAAAACAGTTGATTTGGTTGTATCCATATTCTGGATACTCCAATAAGTTCCAAATGATTCGTCGCCCCACATTATATTAAATTTTTCGAATATTAGTTTAGTAAATCCTCCGGGATTTTCAGTTATACGAGATAAACCAGTCTGAAAAGCAATTTTTTTCGCTTCTTCTGGACTATAATCGTTCCATATTTGACTGTCAACCGGATTCCACTGCCCTTTGTACTCAGGATTTGTGCCCACAAGCAATGAATGTTGTATTCCTGTACTCGGGTCAGAAGGGGTATCAACGAGTAAACCTAGACCAGTCACAAAGATCCAAACAATAACAAAACCAGATATTAAAAAAAGAGATGATTTGACCTTTTTTTTAAAAGATTCTTCTTGAACAAATAGTAACGTCATAAAGCCTGTGGCAACAACGATTAGAGATAGAAAACGAACGGTATAAGCTAATCCAAAGACAACGCCCGCTAAAAAAATATTTGTATATGCATTATCTGGTGTCACTTTAATAGCTCCGATAAACAGAGCTATTCCGAGAAAAAGAACAAAAATAAACAAATGCTCTGAAGCCAGGACACTGCTATACATAATTTGAGCAGGCCAGATTAAATATAGTACCGTAGTTATCCTTGCAATACATTCATCAAATAAATGTCCCGCAATCAAATAAAGCAGAATTCCTGTCAATGCACTAAGAAAAACGTTTAGTAATTTTGCTACAAAAAGATTTACACCAAAAATTTTATAAATGATTCCCAGCACAAAAGAATATCCAAAGCCTCTACCATCATAATCTATAGATAATAAATGGGCTGGAAACTGTTCGGAAATGAGTATTCCAAAATTATTATAGACTTCAAAATCTGAAAAAGGTATGGTTGGTACTGCTAGTATCCAAATTAAACGCAGTAAAATAATTACAAAGACGCTAATAATCAAAAAATGCTTTGTTGATCCCTTTTGAATAAAACTGTCAGTATCAGAGAGAATATAATAAAAACAACAGCCTATGAACCCAAAAACAAATATCCAATATTTGGGGATGTTAATTAAATAATAGTTTTGAATAGACAAAATTGAACTAATAAAAAAAACATATCCGATAATGTAAACAAGAACGTGATCAATTCGATATGTTGACCACGTATTATTGATTTTCATTTATAGCTCCTAAATATTGATTTTGACTTATAGCTTCTAAATATTGATTTGTAATCTGTTCCTAGCAAGTAATTACAAAAATTTAAAATAATCTATCTTACCCACTTGCCACAGATGTCCTTTCAGTCATCACCACTTTTCATGCTATCGTTTTTTCTGAAAACTGCCCTGGTTACTCAAACACGTGTTTTTGAAATATCCCACAAATTTCTATTTTTTGCTTTCGTTGAAAATTTCCAGAACCCATTTCCCGGGCTTTAGTTGAGATGATAACTGCAGATTTTATAAAAAATCTTCAAAAACGATAACATGAGAAATGTTATCTTTTTGAAGACATCTGCAGAAGGTCGGATCTTATATCGGCAGCAAATACTTTCCAAAACATATAAGTTTTTGATTCCAACTTTTAGATTGGATACCTGAAATTATATTTACAGTGTATTATTTTTCACATACACCTCTAAATACAATTTTTCATATTTTCGGACCATAGCATCGAGATTATATTCTTGATTGACTCTTTTGATTCCCATTTTCCCTGAAACATTCCATTTATCGTTATTAGTGTAAAAATCAATCATTGATTTTTTGAGAATTTCAAGGTTTGGCAAGTTTTCATTCATCTTATAGTCAAACACATTTGAAATATTTAGATTAGTAATATCACCATAAGCATTAGGAATTATAATCCCAATGTCACTGTTCTTGATAACTTCGCGCGCACTTCCAACATCTGTCAGGATCAAAGGAAGACCATAATGCATGGCCTCCATTACGGAAATACTCCAACCCTCTATCAGCGAAGGTAGCAAAAAAGCATTTGCTATCTGATAAAGACAATGCATATCCTCATCAGAAACGAATTTAAGTTGAATGATATTTGATTGAAGACCATATTCGCGGATTTTCTTTTCAATAGCCTTATAATAATCCTCCTCAAGAACAGGACCCACAAAAATAATCTTCATATTTGCATAGCTATTTATGAGATCTTTCATCGCACTGATTACGTTAATATGTGATTTTAAACCCGAATAGCCTGCAACGACAAGAAACACGTAGTCGTTTTCCAGAAGACCAAGTCTGGCCTTCATCTCCTGAATCTTCGACTCAGGTGTGGAATAAGTCTTAAAATTAACACCATTAGGAATTACATTGATTTTATCAGGATCTATCTTGAAATAATGTCTTGAATACTTCTTAACGTTTTTTGAAACCGCGATATAAGACGAGATGTACTTGTTTTCATTTAAATATGCAGAGATTTCATGCTCCTGAAACCAGACATAATTATTATGTATTGTTGAGACTACAGGAATGTTCATTCTCTTTGCAGTCTCCAGCCCGAAATTGGAATAATGCGTGTTTATTATATCTATATTATAATTTTTAAGAATCTCAGCAAATTTCTCCTTGCTGTTATTGATAGGAATTACAGAGACTCCCTCACTAAGGCACTTATCTGAAATGTATCCTCCGGCTTGCACATAGGCAACATAAACATTGAATTTATTTCTATCAAGATTTGTTGATAAATCATATACTACTTGCTCCAGCCCACCCTTATTGAGACTTGGAGCCAAGAGCAATACATTTAATTTCCTGTGAATGTAAATTTCAGGCAGTTTTTTATCATAAGTGGCTCTCGTGTTTCGATAGAATATAGCGTCATTTGCCAGTTTAAGGATTATCTTCAGATTGGTGCCGCTGAAATCAGGGATATAGAAAATCTTTTCGTTATGATCATGGTGTAAGATATTAAAGGATTCAAGTTTAAAGCAAAGAACCCAGTCAAAAGCCTTTATTGTACTTTCATCAACCGTAGTCTCATCAATATCCTGATCGATGACAAGTATTTTATAAATTTTCGGGTTTTCAGATATAGTTTGCAGCGCGGAGTTTACTTCGGAGAGTTTACAAAAGAGTAGGCCTTTTTCAGAAATACTTTCAATATCCTGAAGACTTTCCAAGATAAAATTACCTTCTGCTTTATAGTAACGGCTCATATTCTCAAATTCAGCAGAGGAACCTGCAAATAAGATCTCAAATGGTTTTTTATAAAACGCTCTTCTTTCCTTATCATATTCCATAAGGTCATTTACCCGCTCATAAATACCCAGTTCTTCAGCCTTTGCATTTAATGTATTATCATGGACACGATATCGATAAAGAATGTCCTCACTGCCTAGATGTTGAATATTGAATAAACTGTTAATTCGCATCCAATAATCATAATCTTCGCATCCAAAGGTGAAAGGGTCGTAATCTCCAATAACCTTACCAACCAGACCTCTGTACATAAAACAAGCGCCAATAAAATTATCCTTTTCTTCGTTGAGATGCTCGGTAGTCTTTGGAAGATGAATAAAACTGGACCCCTGAGGTTTTTGATTTTGAACCCTAAAATTGCTATCTGTTAAAGGTTCTCCTCGATCATCAATGATTTCGTAATCGCAATAAACCATGTCAGCATCATTATTATTCTTTAAAAAATTAACCTGCACTTCCAGCTGCTTTGAATCCATGATATTGTCAGCTGAAGTCCATGTAAAGAACTCCCCCTTTGCATAAAAAAATCCATTGTTAAGGGCCTTAGGCAATTTTTGGTTTTGCTGGGACAATACCCTAATTTTTGGGTTGTCTACATATTTATTCAGAACTCTTTCCACACCATCCCTAGAACCGTCATTAACAATAATCAATTCAAAATTCTGGTATGTCTGGTTTAGAACGCTCTGAATTGACTCATCCAGAAGATCTGCCTGATTGTAAACAGGCAAGATCACACTTACCTTATCCTGTTCCTGACCAAAATACAATGAACTGTTAATGTACCCTCTTTCCATGGCTTCATTATTGTCAAGTTTATCACATCTTATTTCGGTAATCAATTGATCAAATTCTTTTGCCCTTGCATCCCAAGTATTTTCTTTTGCCTCTTTAGATAACAACTTTAAATATTCATTGTTGCCTATTAATTGCAAAGCCTGGTCAACTTTGTTAATAAAGTCCTCTTTATCCTTCCCAATCAGGACAGAACGATATTTACGGCATTCCCTTATATTTGTGGAGACTATTGGCTTTTCAAGTGCCATATATTCAAAAAGTTTTATAGGATTCGTCGATTCCGTAATCTCATTTAAAACAAATGGAATCGTTGCAACATCAAAGAATTTTGCGTATTCGGGAAGTATAGAGTAATCTTTTGACCCTAAATAATGAATATTTGAATGTTTATTTAGCTCCGCTTTTTTTATGGATTCGTCATAAATCATACCAATAAGTACGATTTCATACTGAGGCCGCGATTCAGCTAATTTCTCAATTAGATCAAAATCAAACCATATTGAAAGAGCGCCATAGTATCCGATAATGGGTTTTTGTAAATCAACAATATTTTTTAAGTCTTTTGGAATCGGGATAGAAGCCGATAGAGTACCAAAATGGTTATAATCTACTCCATTTGGAATCAGGTGAATGTCCTTTTCACCCTGATTTGCAACATTATCCACAAGTTTATCTGCAGTTGCAGCAAAAATATCGGCTGATTTCAGCATGTACTGGTGCCTGTGGAGAATGTCATCAAGTAATATTGGGCCAATAATATCCTGACTGATCTCATCAATATAATCATAGATAACCAGGCCTCCTTTTCTTTTAATATCCATTATATCTGAAATCATGACATTTGGATTTGTACATGAAAGTAACAGAATGAGTTCTGATAAAGAACTGACCAGTAAATCATACTTGTTTGTTAAATAAAGACTTTCTTGGATCTTCTGAAACCCATCGACCTTATCTAGCTTATTGTCCCCGACCGAATAGAAGAATAAATATCCAAGCTTGGAGAAAGCAAGAGCAAGTTGCTGAGGACGTTGAAATAAAGGAATATTCCAGTCAACCGTAGGGGGATAAACAATAATTCCTTTTATTTTCCCTTTATGATCTCCCAGAATTTTCTCAAGCTCCCTTTCATATGGCGAGGTCTCTGATATATTCTGAGGCTTTTCAGCCGCTCCTACAAATTTGTTGAGAGAGGAAGATAAAAATCTGGTAATTGGAGAGTTTATTTCAAAATACTTGCCATAATACTGGCTAAATCTCCAGGAAAGGGAATTTTCACGATCCTGGAGAACTCTAGATAAACTATCTATAGAGAAATCTTTGTTACTTATCTCCAGCTTTAATTTTTCATTAGTAGATTTCAACGTTGAAGCTTCGTTATTTATTCTATTGACTTCCAGTCTCAAATCTTCAATCGTTTTTTGCAAGTTGAGAATCTCATCGTCCTTATTGAGAATCTCATGATCCTTAATCTCTATCTGAGATTTGTAGTCTCTATTTAAGTTATATAATAAAGTCTGATTACTGAGCTCGTCTGATAAAATCTTATTATTGAGGTCATTTATCTTTGAAGAAAGCTCAGAGATCTGTCTCATATAAATTTTTATAGAATGATTAGAAGCAGAATGATCGAAAGAATAGGTAGCTCTTTCGACATTCGATTCAATTTTAATCACATTATTCAGGAGATCTTCCGAAATTATTGAAACATTACCTGCTTTTGGTCTGGCAATTAATGCGATTAAATAGTTTTGTTCCCTTGGGAGAAGCTGTTGATCTATATCCTGATATTTTGTTCCTATTTCGGGGTTAACATAAGTAAACTGATCATAAGAAAAATGCTTTCCTATATGTTGCTCCTCAATAACTTCAAGACCTGCAGCTTCTGCAAGATGTTTCATAGAGTCGCGGAGCAGTTCCCTCCCCCATATCCATTCACCTTTTTCCATTGCCTGCTGGCGGAATAGTAAATAAGGGATACTTTTTGCATTTGGCACGAGGACAAGAACATATTTTCTGGCAACCTGTCCCATTCTCTTTAAAGTTTCGATAACATCCCAGGCATCAAAATGCTCAAGTACTCCGGAATTCCAGACAACATCATGAGGTTCGACCAGGTCGACAGATAGGTCGAACATGTTTGCATGAATATAATTTCCTACAAGATTATTTTGTTCATAATGCTCTTTTGCTTTTTCCAGAGCTACTTTACTGAAATCAATAAGTGTGGTATGAAAACCTTTACCTGCAAGATATCCAGACAAATGCCCGCTTCCACACCCAACTTCAAGTAAGGACGCACCAGGCTCAATCCCCAAACCTAAAAATAATTGTTCAATCTCTTGACCTAATTTGATTTCCGCAATATTTGCAGTTTCAGAGTAAGTTTCTGCTACATTATCCCATAATTGGGGGGATTGAGAATTAATCAATGTGTCATCATTTCTTTTCATAGTATCAAAATTTAGAGATTTATTTGCGTAGATTACTAGCAATTGATAGCCATACCAAAAAACAGATGATCGGGTATCCAGGATTTTAGAATAAATTTTTTGGAAGGATTCGGTTTTATCGGGGAAAAAATATTCACTCAAAGAAATCTCATGATCCTTAATGCGATTTTCTTCCCTATATGGCACAAGAGCGATGTATAGATCTTTTGTGTGAGCTAAATGTTCCTGAAAGTATGGTTTCGGATCTGCAAAATGTTCAAGACAATTCGAACAAACAATTACGGAGAATTCTTCGTTCAACTCTGACAAACTTCCGGATACAAAACTGAGATTCTTGTATTCATTTTTTGCTTTTTCAATAGCGTTCTCTGAAATATCCAGTCCTTTAACTTTAGCACTGGGAAATTTATTTTGTAAAAGGTTAACACCCTGACCTAAAGCACATCCCCAATCAAGAATAGTGATTTCTGGATTATCAATATATTTTTTGATACTTACAGGCAAATTTTCAATAATCAACTGCATAAAATATTCGGTTTGTTCTCTTCCTTTGTTTATTTCCCATTTAATTTTAAAATATTCTTCCCACCATTCTTTGGAGTTTATCTCAGCAAACACAATATCACTCACTCTTTAAGAATTAACAATTAAAATGCCCGATTTGTTTAATGTTCCAATTTTTGAATTATCAACTTAATCATCTTTTCCGACTTTCGACCCCAGGTGTTTTCTTCTGTAATCTTAAGAACCTCTTCAACATTCACTTTTGTATTGAGAGAAACGGGGACAAACTGCAGGAATTCATCTAAATTATTTGCGACATATATTGCGTGATCAAACTGTTTTACTTCAGGTAAATTGGTCGAAATTACATTTTTCCCACTTGAAATATATTCATAAAATTTGAGAGGATTCGAACTCAATGTTAACTCATTAATTTTAAAAGGAATTATGCAAACATCAAAAGCTTTAATGTAATTCGGGAGTAATTCATAAGGCTTCACCCCAAGTATAAATATATTTGGATATTGCTTTAAGGAATCAATTTCGTTTTTTACGCTGGGAAATTCCGGCCCTACCAGCACAACAGAAAAATCCGGATATTCCTTGCTAATTGCTCTAATGATATCAAAATCTACCCAGTCACTCAGAGCACCAACGTATCCTACAATCGGTGTTTTTATGTGTGCTATATCTTCAGGAATTGGGATATCTGTCATTGCCTTCTTGAAATGATCCACATCAACCCCATTACCAATCAGATACACATCATTCTTTCTAGTCTTCAGGATATTATTATGTAAATATGAAGAAGCTACGAAAACAAGATTTGCTTTCTCGATTAAGTTATCCAGATACTTTTTCATCCAGGATGGAACATTAGAGAATGCAAGTTTATCATCAATATAATCCAAAACAACCATTTTTTCCTGTAGCTTCCCTATTAAAGTCGAATATCTGGGCTCATAGTAGAAAAGAACCGGCTCTTTCATATTCTTCTGTTTTAAAATGAAACGAAGCCAGAAAGAGATTAAAGAATCATTAATCCACCTTAAATTCTCTGATCTGTCTATCAAGGGAATCGATGGTAACGAAACAATCTCTATATTTAGATGTTTTCTTGTGAACAACCGCTTAGGCTGCTTAAGGAGAACAGGAATTGACGTGGGTTCAATAAATAGAATTCTCCAGTTAGAAGGAAATCTTGTAAATAATTGCTGATGCCTCTGCCAGAGTGCGTCCCAGAAAATATCAGAGAAACAGACAATATCCAATGGGACGCTCTCTGCTGAAGACTCCATTATTCGGTCCTCAGAGTATCAATTATTTTTTCTGCAGCCCTTCCATCTCCAAAAGGATTGATCCAGGTCCTTTTTTCGCTCATCATATTGATAGCTGATTGGATAATACGATCCGGTTCAACACCTGCCAGGACATTAGAGCCGACTTCCAGTGTTTCAGGTCTTTCTGTATTATCTCTCAGTGTTACACAGGGGGTCCCCAGAATGCAGGTTTCTTCCTGAACTCCGCCTGAATCAGTAAATACAAGTCTGGCATTCGCTTCAAGCTGCAGGAACTCCAGAAAACCTACAGGCTTTATAGGCCTGATCCCTTCCAATGAAAAACCGAATTCCTTGATTCTTTTTTCTGTTCTCGGGTGTATAGGGAAAACAACAGGTAGCGAATATTCTTTTTGGATCGTGGAAATACCTTTCAATAATTTGCCCAACTGTTCCCGATTATCGACGTTCTCTGCCCTATGGGAAGTGAGAAGGAAGTATTCTTTAGACTTCAAGTTCAAATCATTCAAGACATCTACTTTCTTGTTAGAAATCTCTAAATTTTGAAAAACTGCGTCAACAATTGTATTACCAGTTACAAATATTTTGCTTTCTTCAATACCCTCTTTCAGTAGATTTTGCTTTGAAAGCTCAGTGGGTGCAAAGAGATAATCCGAAACATGATCTGCTACAACTCGATTTATTTCTTCGGGCATGCTGCGGTCATAACTTCTAAGGCCGGCTTCCACATGCCCTACTTTTAGATGTACTTTAGAAGCAGCAAGAGTGCCTGCAAGTACAGTATTTGTATCACCCTGAACTAAAACCACGTCTGGCTTTTCTTCAAGAAGGACTTTCTCGATACCCTCCATGATTTTACCTGTTTGCTCTGCATGGCTTCCGGAACCTACATCGAGATTATAGGCTGGTTTCGGCAACTCAAGATCATCGAAGAAAGCCCTATCCATCTCATAGGAGTAGTGTTGGCCAGTGTGCAGAACGAAATAATCAAGGTTCCTTTTTTCACATTCTCTTATCAGAGGAGACATTTTAATAATTTCTGGTCTTGTGCCTAAGATTATTGAGAGCTTCATTTTAAGGTCTCCATTTAAAGAATAATATTGGACTAAAATTGATTTTATCAAAGTTTGGACTTTTTAGAGCTTATGTACGAGATATCAAAATCATTAAATTGATTTAATGGTATGTATTTTACAACTCAAATCCCAATCTGATGATCCCGATCTGGAGAGAGATCTACACGCAAAAGTTTTAATTTAAGTGAACTCATGAGTATATTTTTAACCAATGTATAATGACAAATATGACAAGTTCTACTCAAAAAATTAACATAAAACTAATAATTTTTTAATAATCATAGAAACATGTGTATAATCCTTTCTACGACAAACAATATAAATATTGATTTATAGCGGTACTTGTAATTTGATAATCTAGAAGTAATTCAAACAGCCAGGAGTAGGCTGTGTGTCGATTTTTCATTACAATCACAGATTTCAAGAAGTAAATGAATAGGATATCCCACATCCGAAGAACCAAATTTTATACAATAGGCAAAAAATTGACTTTGAATTTACAGCAAATTCGTGACACTGCCGAAAATAGACTACATAGAGTGAATATGCCCATAAAAATTAAAGTATTAATTGTTTGCGTATTGAATTAAGCAGACATCACAATAAAAAGTATGAATTAGCGGAAAGCCGTGAACGTAACAATTATATCACTAAGATAACAAGGTGTTGGATTAAATAAGAGAATATTAAAAAATCAAACGAAAGTAAAAGGACTATTTTTACGCACTCTCTCCTTTAAGAAGTAGTAAAAAAGATGGAACTATTGAAAAAATCAAAAAATACAATGAAGTGGTCGCTATGAATAAAAACATGAGGCATCTGGAGTCAAAACCATCAACTTATAGTTCAAGATTTAAAATCATTTCACTTATCGCTGTAATAGCAGTTGCTTTTCTCATGCGCATGCTCTCCTATGCTTCACTCACTGCAGACGGTGGCATAACCTTTACGGGATTTGATGAGTTTTATCATATGCGGCGCATTCTATATACGGCCTCCAGTTTCCCTCATTTTCTTAACTTTGATACCTATCTTAACTATCCTTATGGTTTTGAGATTGGGTGGCCGCCATTCTTTGACCTGTTAGGCGCCATGCTTGCAATAATTCTGGGAGGAGGACAGCCTGACACGCATACTGTCGAATTTGCAGGGGCTCTTTTACCGGTACTGCTCGGAGTCCTTACAGTAATTCCGGTTTATGTGGTAGCGGCTTCAGTCTTTGACAAAAAAATAGGGCTTCTTGGAGCTTTCATTTTTGCGGTTATACCTGCCCATGTATACACATCCCGTTTTGGGGCAGTTGACCATCACGTAGCTGAAGTACTCCTCTCAACGGCAGCCTATGCATTTTTCATACTTGCCATAAAGCTAGCAGGGGAGAGAAAACTTTCATTAAGTTCACTCAAAAACATATCCTCAGATAAGAAACTCATAAATCCCCTGCTTCTTGCAGCGGCTTCAGGACTCTTTTTTTCACTCCTTATCTTTACATGGGTAGGAGCTCCTGCCCTTATCGGCTTTGTTGTCCTTTATGCATTGGTTCAGGCAACACTCGATCTTAAAGCAGGGAAAGAGTCAGATTACCTCTTCATGTGCTCAACTGCAGCTCTGTTTGCAACACTCTTGTTTACCATCCCTCTCTCAGCAGGAGCAGCCCGTCAGGGACTTGAAATGAGTGCAATGTATCTTTCCTGGTTCCAGGTGGTCTTTGTACTGATCCTGCTCACCGGAATATTCCTTTTATGGGGTTTTTCAGCATATATCTCAAAGAAAGGAATGGACTGGAAGTACTATCCTGGCGTGTTAATACTCGTATTCGGCTCAGGACTTCTTTTCCTCCGGATATTTTCCGTCGAATACTACGCTTTCATTATTGAAGGACTGAGGTTCTTTTCTGGAAAAGGTGAATATATAGGCACAGTTGTAGAAGCAGTGCCCCTCTTTTTGACTTCACAGGGAAAACTTACTTTCGCCCCGACATTAGGAAGTTTTGGGCTTTCCTTCCTGGCGGCACTGGCAGGATTTTTCCTGTTCGGCCTTGAGTTGAAAGGCGAAAAGTCAAAGCCAGAAGGAGTATTTTTCCTTGTATGGACACTTTTTTATGCATACCTCACCTTTTCCCAGAGGCGGTTTTCCTATCTTTTTGCGGTAAATATCTCAATCCTTACCGCATATATTCTCTGGATTTTGCTGGAATCCCTTGATTTCGGAAAAGAAGTAAATAAGCTGGCAAAATCCGGAAAGGTAACGGAGAAGGATCTGGAATCTGCCTTTCAAACGGGTAAAAGGTCAGTATCAAAAACGAACTCAAAATCAAAAACCAGACATGCAGCAGAGCCAAAGATTACGGATGCCGGACCTGACTACTTCAAACTTGCTTCAGGGGTGGCACTGATAGGCCTGATCTTTGTGCCCTCCGTATGGTTAGGTGCTACTTTTGCAAAGGATGCAGTCTCAATTGATCCTGAATGGCAGGACTCCCTCGAATGGCTTGAAGCCTCAACACCTGCAACTTCTTATTATCTTGAGCCTTCAGAAACCCCTGAGTACGGGGTTCTTAGCTGGTGGGACTACGGAAACTGGATTGTATATGTGGGAAAACGGCCTGCAGTCTCCAATAACTTCCAGACAGGTATAGAAGATTCTGCACGCTTCTTTATAACGGATTCCGAAAAGGAAGCAAAAACAATAATTGAAAAACTCAATGTAAAATACGTAATAACTGACACATTGATGGCAGAAGGTAAGTTTAGTGCTATTACCACGATAGCAGGAAAAAATATCGGAGACTATTACGAAGTCAAAACCGCGAAAGAAAATGCAGGCCTCAAAACCGTTGCAACTCCTAAACATGCTCTCCTGCAAACCCAGGTATATAAGCTACATAAACTTGATGGAACCTCCCTGGGGAATTACAGGCTGATCCATGAAAGTACTATAAATTCCACAGAGAATAAGAATAGTAAAGAAAATACTGTGAAGGTATTCGAATATGTCAAGGGAGCCACGATTTCAGGCACTGCAAGCCCTAACCAGTCCGTGATGGCAACACTTGAGCTCAGCTCAAATACAGGCAGGAAATTCACATATCAGAAAGGTGACGTGGCAGATGAGAACGGTATATTTGAGATAACCGTGCCCTATTCGACCGAAAACACAGGAAAAGGAGTTCATGCAACCTCTGTTTATTCACTGACCACAGGAAAAAACTCAACTATTGCAGGAATTCAGGTAACTGAGAGCGACATTTTGAACGGAAATAGAATAGAGTCAAACTTTCCCTTTACTGAAGCAGAAAACGTATAATAAGCGTTAGAAGTGAAAAATCGGGAAATCAAAGTTGCAGTGGCACACCCCGCAGCAAGCTAGCGGGGTATTCGACTGAAATAAAAAAGAAATCTGAAAAAAAATGAGGGAGAGGAATAAATCCCTCCTTCTTTTCTCTTTTAGAAAATTCAATGGTGGCGGTTCTACTGAAAACGCCTGCCTTTTTTCCGATAGCTTATTCTCCTGTACTTTCAACTCCGACGGCACTCAGGAATCTCTTGACGACTGCTTCGTTAACGAGCCTTAAGAGTGTCTGCCTGTCTTTTGTGGCACTGAAAACTCCGAGAGGTATCTGGGCACCTGCTGCATTTGCATGCCCTCCCGCGTCTTCTCCGAAGGCCTGGCGCATAATCTCTCCAAGGTTGACCCTGATATCATTGCTGCGGCCCGAGATATAGATGCGGTCATCGGTGACCCCAAAGACAACAGTTGTGGAGATTCTTTCAAGGCTCAGGAGGTAATCCGCAGCCTGAGGAAGAGTATCCCTATCCCGGATGTTCCCGACATTTGAGAGAAGGTAACTCCCGAGTACCTGCCGGTTCCGGATAGCTTCCCCGAGCACTTCAAGGGTTTCAATAGCCATTGAAGGCTGCTCGAGCTGGTCCAGGATCCCGTGATTTGAAAGGGGATAGAGGTACGAAGCAGCTGAGAGGTCTGCAGGGTCGGTTTTCCGCTTGAAGTCCTGTGTGTCAGTCCTGATCCCGTAAAGTAGAGCCGTTGCCAGGGTCTTCGATATATTGATATTTAGCTGCTGCAGGTACTTTGTCATGATAGTGGCTGTTGCCCCAAAGTTGGGCCGGATGTCTATATATTCAGCCTTTATCTCGGTTTCTCCGGGTGGGTGATGGTCTATCACAATGCCTACATATGAATTCGGAGGAACCATATTATTAACACCGGGGAGTGAGCAGTCTATCAGGGCAATTTCGTCAAAGTTATCAGGGTCGTGATCTTCCATCTTGCTGAGGTCAATCCCGAGAAGGTTTACGAAAGCCTTGTTTTCCTGATGCCCTATCCTTCCGTGGTAGAGGATATTTGCTTCAACTCCAAGGCTTTTTGCGATTTCCTTTAATGCAAGCCCGCTGGATATCGCATCCGGGTCAGGATTATCGTGGATTACGATAGCAAGTTTTTTATCCCTTATTCCTTTCAGCCACCTGGCGAGCCTGTTGCCCCTGTGGACAGACTCAGCTCTCTCAAGGGAACGGGAAAGGGAGCTTGCGACCAGCTTGGAGGGCATAAAAACGTAATCAGACCCCAGATCTTCCATCTTTTCTTTATTGATGATATCCGAGGCACGGGAAAATATCTGGATATCCGGGTTTACGATTTTCTTAAAGTTTTCAATTCCTTTCCTGTTTGCCTCATTGTTGGAACTCAGGAAGAGTATTGCAACGACATTTTTAAGATCAATATTATTAATGAGCTCAGGGTCAGAGATATCTCCGAGAATAGTTTCAAAGCCTTCTTCTCTGAGAGTCTCAACCTTAGCTTCGTCGTTATCTACAATGACTACAAGCTTATTGCTTTCCCTGAGCTCTTTTGCAAGCGCAAAACCAATACTACCGCTGCCCAGGATAAGATACCTGGATTTAACTGTGCTCTTAAGGCTGCTATCCGCATCTTTTGAAGAATTTGACAAAAGTCATCCTCCTATTCTTATGTAAGTCCAGACACGTGCAAAGGAAAGCAAACATTTAATCAGATTCCTGCCTGCTTACAATTTTTTACTTTTTTCTCTATTTAAATCTCAATAAAGGAATAAGGTAAAAACATTACATTGTTAGACATAAGGCTATTTAAGATTATTTCAATACTGAATCTGCTTTATAATATAATATTAAATCAGATTCATCTTCGTTTTTACAATTTAAATGCAATATTAACATGTAATTCTCAAATATGCTAACTTTAGCTATTAACTCCTCTTACTTTACATTTGTCACTATTTATGAAGTTACTTATTACGGAATTAACATTCCAGGCAACAAACTTGCCTTAATTTCCATTATAAACCTGTTTCTTACGGCATAGCCCGGATTCTTACGGCATAGCCTGGGTTCTTAAGGTTTTAACCTGAATTCTGCCGGTATACATGTTATATTGGAATATAGCGTATATAGTTAATGACACTAGATGAGTTTTCCTCAGTAGAAATAATCTCAGTATAAAAGCAGCAAATAAGTTCAGATTATATCGATAGTTCAAATTATATCGATAGTTCAGATTATATGGATAATTCAGGACCGGCATTAAATACTTTCCAGTTCCATAAAAATAGGTCTTTTATTATTAAGCAGTTGATATTTTGATGCTCTATTTTTTGAGCGCGACTGAAGATTGCATTTTAAATTACTGGAAGCCACTCCGGCTCAAACAGCGCTTTGCTCGGGACAGAGAAACTGAAAGATAGTATTCAGGTTGCCCTGTAATAATATCAACCGATTAGCAACGAGCCACGTAAAAATACCATGTCCATAAAAACACCGTGCGCCATGAAAACACAGAAATCCGTGAAAACACCCGGTTCTATTGGAATACGGAATTTCGTAAAAAGATAAGTGAATTAAATAGAATTATACAGATTATTGAATAACCTCAATAAAAATATTGAATAACCTCAATAAAAAAAAGACATGCAGGCTATTAGCATGAAGTATATCAGTTCTTTACGGATGAAGGCGATCGATGCCAACTGTTTATATTTGGGACTGTTCCCGCTTCAGTTAATGGAAAATGCGGGCGCGGCTATTGCACAGAATGTAAAGGAAAAGCTTGGCAGCGGAAAGGTACTGTTTGTGGCAGGCAGGGGAAATAACGGAGGCGATGCTTTTGTTGCTGCCAGGCACCTTGCCGGCATTCCCGGATACAATGTAAGGATGATTCTGCTCGGAAAAGACAGGGATATAGGGACTGAAGAAGCATTTCACAATTTCTCCCTGTTGAGGTTCAGCAGGGTTCAGACACTTGAGATCAGAGATTCAAGCCAACTTGCAGCCTCGGGATGGTTTTCAGAAGCCGACATACTGGTGGATGCCATCTTTGGCACAGGCATTAAGGGAAACATAAAGGAGCTCGAATCAACTGCAATTGACCTTATAAACAGCGAAGGAAAAGCCGGAAAAACCGTAATTGCCGTAGATATCCCTTCCGGGCTTGACCCTGATGGGGGAGGCTTTGAAAAAGCCGTATACGCAGACCTTACAGTAACCTTCCACCGCATGAAAACAGGGCTCCTGGGTGAGCAGGCAAAAAAGTATACAGGCACGGTAAAGGTTGCAGATATCGGAGTCTGCGCGGATGCTGAACACTATGTAGGTCCCGGTGATCTGCAGATGCTTCAGAAAAGGACACCTGAAGCGCATAAAGGAAATGCCGGAAGGGTCCTTATCATAGGGGGCGGACCTTACTCCGGAGCTCCGGCGCTTGCAGCGCTTGCAGCCCTCAGGGCAGGAGCAGACCTGGTAACAGCAGCAGTGCCTGAATCTGTAGCCGGGATTGTAGCTTCTTACTCTCCTGACCTCATTGTCCGAAAACTTTCCTCAAGCGTGCTCTGCCCCGAAGACCTGTCCATCCTCCCTGACCTTATCAATTCTCATGATGTGGTTGTAATGGGGATGGGGCTTGGGAGAGCAGCAGAGACCCTTGAAGCTGTCAGAAAGATCCTGCCCTTCTGCAGGAAAGCAGTCCTTGATGCCGACGCCCTTTCAGCCCTGTCAGGCACTCTCTTTGAAACCCTTGCGGGGAACTGTGAAATAATAGTAACCCCGCATTCAGGAGAATTTGCACGCCTGAGGGATATGGAAATCCCCGATACCCCGGAAACCCGTGAAAAAGCTGTCAGGGAATTTTCAGAGGAAAAGGGAGTGGTAACACTCCTGAAGGGAAAGATCGACATCATTTCAGACGGGAAACAGACCCTTCTGAACAGGACAGGAAACCCAGGCATGACTGTAGGAGGCACTGGAGATGTCCTGGCAGGTGTGACAGGATCTCTGTTTTCAAAAAACCCTGCATTTCTTGCCGCAGCCTGTGCAGCTTACATTAATGGGGCAGCCGGCGACCTGGCGTTCGAGAAAGCGGGAAATGCACTGCTTGCAACTGACGTTATTAAGAAGATTCCTGAAATAATCAAAGAGGCAGAAATAGGGTGAAAGAGTTATAGCCACAAAAACAGCTCAAAAAAGGGCAAACTGATGTAGAAACAATGTTCAGATGAAACAATGTTCAGATGAAACAATGTTCAGATGAAACAATGTTCAGATGAAACAATGTTCAGATAATACTCAAATAATAATCAAACAATATTCAAATAATAACCGCTCATTAATCAGATAATATCCAGAAAATTCAAGCAATACCTGAAAACCTGGACTATTGCAACAGTAGTCCTGTATTGTAAATAATATAAAACTGTATACAGGGAAGGGGGTAACAGAATATGGTACGTGATTTTGAGAGGAAAATAGATGTGGAAATCGAAAGGACAAGGATCAGGATCACGGTTTTTCACGGGGAAGACGAAGAAGTTGTAAAGCTTAACCTTGAAGAAGCCGAGGAACTTGCAGAAAAACTGGAACAGGCGATTGAGGATTACTCACAGCGAAAACAAATCCGGATTGACTGAACCGGAAATTAAGAGACCGGGGATTGCGGGCAAAAAGATTAGAAATTAAAAAAATTAAAAGTTATATGGAATTCCAGATAGATACGAAAAACGCGGTGATTTTGTGGGAAAGACATTTACTCATATTGAAGACGGCAGAGCGCGAATGGTCGATATAAGCGAAAAAAATAATGTTTCCAGGCTGGCACGGGCTGCAGGAGAAATCGTACTTTCCGCAGAAACCCTGGAGAAAATAAGGACAGGGACCGTTGAGAAAGGAAGTGTGTTTGCAACTGCAAGGGTTGCAGCCGTGCTTGCTGTAAAGAAGACCCCGGAAACAATTCCCATGTGCCACCAGATTCCGATAACGGGGATAGATGTGGATTTGGAGGTAGGAGATGATGCGGTTTCTGCAATTGTGGAGGTCCGGACTGTCGGGAAAACAGGAGTTGAAATGGAAGCTCTGACAGGAGTTTCGGTTGCGCTGCTTACTGTCTGGGATATGGTAAAATCTGCCGAGAAGGATGAGACAGGAAATTACCCGCATACACTGATACGAAATATCAGGGTGCTTGAAAAGCTCAAAGGGTAAAGGTTCGAAGAGGTAAAAACCGGAAAAATAAGGGTCCATTTAAAATAAGCTTTTTAAAGGATGGGATATATCAAGACGGCAAACTGAGGTATGTATTTTGAAGATCATAGGTGGACCAGCATCACAGTTACTTGCCAGCCGCACGGCCAGGGCGCTCGGGACAGAGCCTGTACTCTGCGAATTTAATTGTTTCCCTGACGGGGAACTTTACCTTAGAATCGCAGAAGAAACGGAAAACGAAAAAGTGACCATTATCCAGAGCACGCCCACGGACTCCGATCTTGTTGCTCTGCTCCAGCTTATTGATGCCTGTGAGGGGGCAGCTGAAATCAATGTTGTGATCCCCTACATGGGCTATGCCAGGCAGGACAAGAAGTTCAAGCCAGGCGAACCCATAAGTTCCCGCGCTATTGCCCGCTGCATTAACGCTGACCGGGTTTTTACAGTAAACATTCATGAAAAGAGTGTACTTGAGTATTTCCCCTGCCCTGCCAGAAATCTTGATGCGGCAAACCTGCTGGGTGCATACATCGCTGGCTTTGGCCTTGAAAACCCAATGCTGGTTGCTCCCGATGAAGGGGCTCAGGGGCTTGTAAAGAATGTGTCTTCAGAGAATGGTTTTGATCATGACCATCTTCAGAAAACAAGGCTCAGCGGAGATACCGTTGTGATCAAGACAAAAAACCTTGATGTAACCGGCAGGCACGTTGTCCTTGTAGATGACATGATTGCGACCGGGGGGACAATGGCGGAGTCAATTAGGATGCTTAAAGCACAGGGAGCAATTGATGTCCACCTTGCCTGCGTGCACCCTGTCCTTACAAGAAATGCAACTTTAAGGTTGTTCAATGCAGGAGTAAAAGATATAATCGCAACCGACACCCTCGAGAAAGCCGAAAGCAGGCTGAGTGTTGCCCCTCTTATTGCAGAAGCCCTTTCCGGGCTTTAATCATTTACTCCAGTTTCATTACCGTTAACTATTTTTTACAGTCTGTGTATTCTTAGTAGTATGACCCTTCCAGAAATTTGTCCACTTGATGAAAACCAGACATGTAAAGGGCTGGAATGCCATCTCTTCTGTCTGGAATGGAGAACAAGGGAACCTACCTGCCTTATAGGTTACAATGTAACAAGTAAAATCAGGTCCGGCAATGACGGCCGTAAAAAAGATACCTATGCTGAAGACACATTCCGCAAGTTAGGTAGACAGCCCCTACCCAGAATGAAAAACGTCTCGGAAAAAGGAGATTGGTTTCCTACCAGGCCAGTTGAAATACCCCCTGAAAAGCCTGTTGAAAGAAGGGAAGAAAAGCCTTCTCAAACTACGGAAAACGGCAAATATTTCTTCGGATGCCGTGAAGCACCCATGGATGCAAAAACGGATAAATGTTTTGAAGAAGGTCCCGAGAAAAGGCTGCAAGGGAGACAGGTTTCCAGCGAGGCTGAGACAGCTTCCCTTAGACTGGAAGCCAGGCTGAAAAAAGATCCTGTCGAAGAAAACCCTATTGAAAACCCGATTATATACGCAAAGCCGCAGCCAAAGGCGCCGGAGAAACCAAAAACCCAGGAGAAAGTACTCTCCAGGGATAAGCATACAACAATCTTTGTATCCTGTGACGAAGAAGAAAAGAAAAATATTTATCCTTCCGACAGGGAAGAAAAACCAGTAAAAGCGACTGAATACAGGGACAAACGCAAAAAACTTGATGAGGTAATGGAAATAGACCTTCCCGAGAATTACGAAGAGGAGTTCTGGAGTTAAAAGATCCTCTGTCGCGGAAAGAGATAACTTAGAATAACTCAAAATTAACTTATAAGAGCAGAATTAATTTAGGGTAACTCCAGGTAAACTTATGGTTAGCAGAGCTAACTAGAGTTAACCGAATTGATTAGAGTAAAGTTAACCGAACTGATTGAGTGAACTTATTATTACTCAGAATTATTCAAATGAACTTATAATGGAGCCGCAGGCCGGAGTTTCGGAAAAAACGTTTAGAGCCCGAAAAAAGGAGAAAATGCTTTCTTCGTTTCCTGAGTTTCCAAGCAGGCCTGCAGAGCCTACCTGGTCAATTACCCGCTAAATCTAAAGATTTACGGGTTTCCTGCTGAGATTTTATGAATATCTTCTCGGGATTGTGGCTTGATTCCGCTTTATGCCTTCTATGTTATTTGATTTAATTTCCTATGTTAAAAACAATTCATGTTATTCGATTTAATTTCCTATGTTAAAAACAAGAACAGGAATATGATGATTGAGGATGGACCGCCAGACATACCAGAAGATATACAGTTCACTGAATAACTTTGGAGACGTTTTTCGCCTCTCAGAGGAATATTCCAGACCTGCAGGCATGCTTGCTACCGTTCTTAACCAGAAAATAGTGAAAATGACAAGGTTCAAGCACAGGAGGATCTATTCCAGAGAAAAGGAACTCTTTTTGAGGTGGGAGCAGGGGCGGTCTATTCTTGAACTTGCAGAGTATACATTTTTCCCTCCGACCCTCATGGCTTCCCTGATCCTCAAGAACTGTGACCTGTCCCGAAAAAGCATAAACTGGCTCTTCAAGCACCTCGACTGCATCGAAAACCGCCGCCTGAGAAAAGAGATTGGAAAAGCCCTTGATGCGGACTATTTCTTTTCTCCCCGCGCCCATGAGATGCAGTGCAAAAAAGGTGAGATGGGAGAAGAGATTATCCGCAAATGGCTTGATGACAGGGAGATTTCCTACTGCACTGAAGCTGAAATCAGGGCTCAGGGAGACGGAAAGACCCCGGATTTTGTCCTTGCAGACCCGATCCGCATAGAGGACCGTATGGTCAGGTGGATTGAAAGCAAAGCCCTCTTCGGGGACGACTTAGAGCATAAGCATTACGCAAAGAAACAGTTCGGGGAGTATGCCAATATTTTCGGAGAAGGCATGGTTGTCTACTGGTATGGTTACCTGGAAGACCTTCCATCCGAAGGCGAAGGTTACCTTGTAAAGGACCATAGCTTTTTTGGGGAATATAAAGAGCAGACTGACGAACTGTTCAACTACCTTGTGTACTGGTAAGGACTTTTCAGAGCCTTGTAATTGAGGACATATTGGTAAGAGGATCTTTTTCTACCTGGAAGACATGGTCTGCCGAATCGATCAGGGACTCGTCATGGGAGACCACTATGATCTGGCCTACTCCGATGCTGCGCATCATGTCTATGAGTTTCAAAAGCTGCTGGATGTGCCCGCGATCCAGAAAAACGGTGGGTTCGTCGAGGATCATAGGAGGAAGCCCTTCTGCACGGTCTCCGGCAAAACCAAGGGCAAGGAGCCTGTAGATGGCACAGCGCAGGACAAGGTTGAAGATTGCACGCTCACCTCCGCTGAGGAGTTTGGGCTCGAGGGGGGTGCCGTCTTTTCTGTAGACAGTCAGATTGTACTCGGGGTCAAGCTCGATATGGGAGTAAGCATTGTTTGTATACATGAAGCCAAACATCTCATTTAAGAGGACGGAAAGGGCACCTATGTTCCTTGCCCGCATATCAGCCCGGACGCGCAGATAGGTATTTTCAAGCTCTTCGGCATTGCTGTATACAGCTTCAAGGTACAGCCGCCTGTTTTCAAGAGCCTTCAGTTCTTCTTTGAGTTCCCTGAGGCGTTTTAAGCTGTTTTCAATCATGCCGATTTCTTTAAGAAGGACATCTTTTTCAGCGGTTGTTTCCCGGATTTTCTCTATAATTTTTGTATGGGCAAGTTCAAACTGGGCGCGGTCATGCTGAAGATTTTCAAGCTCTTTTCCTTCCAGTTTTTCTTTCAGCTGCCTTATCCTCTCACTGCGTTCAATGATCTCGCGGTCAAAGAAACCCACCTTTTCTGCCAGGTTCCTTATGGCAGTCTCAAGCTCGGAGATTTTATGTTTGAGATTTTCCATGCGGAGCAGGTTAGCCTGGAGCTTTTTGGCCTGTCCGAGAAGCTTTTCACTTTCGGCATGGGCTCTTTTTGCTTCATCTTCCTTTTTCCGCATAGCTTCAAGGGCAAGTTCAAGAGCTTTGAGTTTTTCTTTTGACAGGGCTTCCTTTTCTGCAAATGCCTTTAATTTTTCATTGAGTTCTCCAAGCCTCTGCCCGTAATTTTCTATAAGCGCAAGAGATGTCCGGATTTTTCCGTTCAGGGCTTCAATTTCAGAGGCATTTTCGGCAAGCTTTCTTTCAAAAGCTTTTGCCTCACGGAGAGCTTTTTCACCTTCACTGTGCGCGGTTTGAGCCGTCTCTTCCTGATCTTGCAGAGCTTTAATGTCAGGGAGGAGCTGACTCATTGCGGCTTCAAGTTCCTGTTTTCGCTTACCAAGGCTCTCAAGCTTCAGGGAGTCCTCCTCTATCCGGGCTCTGTGGGTCTCTATCAGTTTCCCGGAAGCTTTTGCCTTCTCCAGGAGCTTTTCAATTTCAATGTCATAATCGGAGATTCGCTTCTCCAGCTTCTTTGCATCCTTGAGCCGGTTGAGTTTTTTCTCAAGTTCAGCGTTCTGGAGCTTTATATCCGTAAGTTCCGAGGCAAGCTTTTCTTTTTTCTGTTCGCATTCTTCTGTTGTACATGCGATTTCTGACCCTTTAAGTTCCTGCCCGCAGGTAGGGCACTTCCCCTCAGCAAGCAGTTCCCGGTTTTTACGGAGGCTGTTTTCAAGTTCCCTTAAAGTAGCCTCAAGCTCTTTTTCTTTCCCATGCAGCCTGTTTTTGTTTTCCAGCAGAAGCTCGCTGAAATCTTCCAGGTTTTCGAGCTGGTCTCCGGTAAAGCCGAGCCCCTCCAGCCCCGCTAAAACCCCGGACTTCTGCTCCTGGACTTCCAGTACTTCCTTTGAGTTATTATTGAGTTCCTTTTCAAGAACCTCGATTTCCGTACTTCCTTTCAGGACTGCAGCCCTGCTGTTTTGCAGTTCCTTTTCAAGCTCAAGTAAGTTCAGATTGCCGGTTTCTTTTTCCTTAAAGGCGAAGCCAAGCTTTGTCGAAACCTCATTTTTCCGATCCCTGAGAAGACTTTCCTTTTCTTCAAGTTCCTTTATGACTGAAACGATTTCATCAGCAGCCCCGGCTCCTGCTTTAAAGCCTGCTTTTTCCCTCAGCCCTTTGTTTTCCTCTTCGAGCTTCCTTATGTTTTCCCTGTGCCCTTCAATTTCCTTATTTGCAGCCCCGATACTTGCCCTGCAATCAATCAGGGTACGCTCAGCCTCAACTCTCTCTATTTCAAGCTCACTTAATGCCTGTAAGCCGGTTTCTTCTTCTTTCAGGAGAAGGGCAAGTTCTTTTGATGCGGCATTTACTTTTTCCCTGGCAGAGGACTCCTCTTTTTCCTGGCGCAAAAGCAGAGCTTCAATTTCGAGGTCTCCAAAACCGTATTCGTCTCTCAAACCGGCATTTTCGTCCCCGAGTTCGAGCAAAACACGCCTTTGTCCCTGCACTTCCCCTGAAAAAGCTTCCTTTTCCCTGAAACAGCCAGCCTTATCTTCCTGAGACTTATGGATAGCCTGTTTCAAAGCCTCAATTTCTTGCAGGCGTTCCCTGTAGTCTGCAATCATAAGGTCGAGTTTTTCTTTACGTGAAGCCGCAAATTCTTTTTTTCCATTTAACTCGTTTAAGGCAGTGTCAGTTTCTTTCACTTTTTGCCTGAGTCTGTTAAGGGCTGCAACAGGCTCCGTGCCTTCAAGCCCTTCGATTTCGGTTTTCACGCCCAAAAGGCTGTTTTTTGCATCCCTCTCAAGCCTTCTGACAGCCGTCTTCGCATAGCCTGCCCTTTCGCGGTACTCTTCAAGCTTTCCGAGCTGGAGCAGGTCATCAATCATGCGCTGCCTGTCCTTTGGCTTTGCATTGATAAGCACATCAATTTCCCCCTGCCGGATGTAAGCGCAGTTCCTGTACGCCTCTTCATCCATGTTCAGGAGGGAACAGACCTCATCATAGGTGCGGGTCGCCTGGTCGACAATATTCTCCCCGTCAGCATAGAGCACGCACCTTGAGCTTGAAGCGTTTTCACTTTTCGAAGAGTACCTGAAAGCCTGCTCCAGAAGATATTCCCGCCCCATATGTTCAAAGCCGAGGTTGATTTTTGCATTCTCGGCCCCTTTAAAGATCATGTCCGCAAGCACAAAGTCCTTTGAAAGGATCTTGCTTCCGAAAAGCCCCATGAAGCAGGCTTCGAGCAAGCTTGATTTCCCGCTCCCGTTTACCCCGGAAATTACGGTTACTCCGTCTTCGAAAGTGAAGTCCAGCTTTTTGTAGCTCCGGATATTTTCTATGTACAGATTTTTCAGCTTCACAGGTAATCACCAAGGTTATACTGTTTGGGCACAGCAGGCTTTTCTTTTCCTTTTTTCTGGCTTTGTTTTACCGGTTTCCCGGCTCTATCCGGAGCCTGAGCTGGCTTTTCATCCGGGAACTTTTCATCCGCAGGCTTTTCATCCGCAGGCTTTTCGGTTTTGCCCTCTCCATCTTTTTCGGGACTTGTTTCTCTCCCGGACCCGGGGAGCTTCCCAGCCTCTGCGTCTTCTGCTTCGGTTTTATATCCGGCATCTATCCCTAGCTCAGCTCTTTTTCCACCTTCGGAAGGGATTACTGGAGGGATTTCTACAGGGGTTCCGGGAGTTTCCTGCGAAATCTCGGATGGGAAGGGGGCTTCAGCCAAAGAATTAGCAGCAGTATTGGGCGTTTCGATCTCTACGGATGCCCCTACAGATTCAGCATTTTCACATGAACCGGCGGATTCAAGTGATTCAGTATTTCCACATATTACGGGGACATGAGGAAGTTCATGACCCTCAACAGGAGATTCACAGACCTTATCAAGAGATTCAGGACTCTCATCAGAATCTTCAAAACTATTATTGAGAGATTCGGAGCTTTCAATTCTTGCAAAAGCCCTCAGGAATTTAGATTTTTCGGCAATTGCCGCCGCAAATTCAGCCCCTCCGGCGGACTCTGGATTTTCAACCGGTTCAGCCGCACCCCCCGGTTTGAATTCTTCAGGCTCTCCAATCCTGACAGGGCTAACAGGGCTGGCAGAGCTGACCGGGATTACAGGGCTGACAGGAATCTCTATCCTGAAATTAGGGTCTTTGAAATCCAGTGCTTCAATTAATCCCGAAAGCCGGCTCTCTGTTTCTTCGTCCACCCTTGACCTTGACACACCCGGGTTCCGGATAATCTCATCGACTATCAGCCCGCCGTCGTTTAAGCTCAGCCTGTTGATTTCTTCGGCAACCGCATGGTCAGGGTCGGAAAATGCAACTTTCACAACCTCATCGAGGAGGGCCTCTTTTATCCTGAGGTCTTTGACCCTTGCCACCAGCACTCCTTTGCTCAACAGGTATTCTTCAATCTCACTGAAGGAAAGGACTGGGCCTGAGTCTCCTGAGATGTCCAGGAACACAACAGAGTCCGGAAGCTCTTCGAGGTGCTCGTTAACGGCAGAATAAATCTGTTCATAAGGCTTTTCTTCCCCGTCAAGTTTTGCCGGAATGAACAGGAAATTTCGGGTAGGGATGGTCCGTCTGCTGATTTCCAACCCCTCCCCGGAAAGAGTGATAATATTGTAAGAACGGGGATCATTTTCGGATGCACTGTTGCGTTCGGTACTGCCCGGGTATGTAGCCCAGGTCTCGGTTTCCCCCACCTTTATTTTCTCGTACTTGTGGTAGTCCCCGAGGAGAATCGCATCAACCTTAAAAGGAAGGTTTGCAAGCGTCTCGGCGCAGTCCCAGTCCGCATAAGGAAAAGGCTGCACGGTCTGGTGCATTACAAGCAGGTTCCTGCAGTTTTCCGGCAGGGATTCCGGAACTTCAAACCCTGAATAATCGTAAAGAGGAATCTTTGACTTCGGGACGCTGTCTATCCCGTATATTGCTGTATCCCCTACCAGTTGGGGTGTTTTTCCGAGCCTTACCGCAAGCCCCATTTCCTCAAAGAGGTCCAGCCACTGGGTAGTTTGCTTGCTCTCGTGGTTCCCTACAATTCCAAAAAAAGGTATGTTCGCAGCCTTCAACCGGAACAGGAGGTTCATCGTCTCAAGGAGGTCTTCAAGGGTCGGGTTCCTCGAATCAAAAAGGTCCCCCGCATGCACGACAGCATCAACCTGCATGTCAACCGCGTCCTGAATGACTACCTCAAAAGCCTTAAAAAAGTCCTGCCTCCGTACCTCGCTGTGGTACTGCCGGTATCCCAGGTGCGTGTCTGCTGTGTGGAGTATCCTTGTTTCCTGAACCATGAATATCAGTCTCTGGTTTTAACGGTATAAGAGTTTGTATATTAGTATTTAACTCATTTCTACAGAAACACGTTTCAGCCGAATAAGTGAATTTAACACTCCAACGTTAGAAACCTGGATCATTCGCATAACCCTCCCGTTGTAATAGCTTATAACTATCATGCTTCAATTCAGCCACAATCAAATGATTATGGAAACAAATCAAACCCTCGGAATTCCGCTAGCAGCTGGCAACCTTCAATTCTGCCACAACCTTGCGATTGTGGAAAATCTAATCCTAAAAGTCCAATTTCCCCAATACGTATACTTCAATTCTGCCACAACCTTGCGATTGTGGAAATGGGCTTCCTGCTCTCTCAGAATTCCCATTCGCAAGAAGCTTCAATTCTGCCACAACCTTGCGATTGTGGAAATACTCTGTATAGAGACCATCCCGGGTGCAATTTTGAGCTTCAATTCTGCCACAACCTTGCGATTGTGGAAATTCTTCTATCCGGTTGGCTGCGCGTTGAGCTGTGAAGCTTCAATTCTGCCACAACCTTGCGATTGTGGAAATTTGTAAGGGATTTGCATTAGTCACTTTCTATAAGTTGCTTCAATTCTGCCACAACCTTGTGATTGTGGAAACGGCGGGGGCCCTAGTTGGGTATACTAACCTAGACGAACTTCAATTCTGCCACAATCGTTCGATTGTGGAAATTTGCTTAAATGCATTCTCCATTGTCCGGCATCAAATTCGCTTCAATTCTGCCACAGACATAATATTGTGGGAAAGTTGAGTATCTGTAGAGCTTGAAAAGACATCGGCCCACTTCAATTCTGCCACAACCTTGCGATTGTGGAAATTTTATATTTTGCAGCCATACCCGAAAAGCGAGGAGATGCTTCAATTCTGCCACAACCTTGCGATTGTGGAAATCACACTCTTGATAAAAAGTATTGGAAAGAACATCTAAGCTTCAATTCTGCCACAACCTTGCGATTGTGGAAATATCGCACCTGAAGCATGTTCAGCTTTCCCGAACTGGCTTCAATTCTGCCACAACCTTGCGATTGTGGAAATATTCTAATGTTAGTGATACTGTCCATTTTGCTCAGGTCGCTTCAATTCTGCCACAACCTTGCGATTGTGGAAATCTTCTGATACTTCCTCAATTGCCGGGCCTTACATGCTTCAATTCTGCCACAACCTTGCGATTGTGGAAATTTGATGATGTTTTGAAAGTCCGATTCGGAGAAGGAGGGGCTTCAATTCTGCCACAACCTTGCGATTGTGGAAATGTTAACAGCAGTGAGTTTTTCTCGTTCGGAAAACGCGCTTCAATTCTGCCACAACCTTGCGATTGTGGAAATGATAAAGTGCAGGTCGCAAAAAAGGGCATAATCCCAGCTTCAATTCTGCCACAACCTTGCGATTGTGGAAATATTCCGGTTGCCGGGCTGGCTGCGACCTGGGTCCCTGCTTCAATTCTGCCACAACCTTGCGATTGTGGAAATTGTAATGTCAAGGCTTTTTTCGTATGCAATCCAGTTGCTTCAATTCTGCCACAACCTTGCGATTGTGGAAATCTTTTGTGTCAGCTCTCAGGTCTTTCAGCCAGGGTTTGCTTCAATTCTGCCACAACCTTGCGATTGTGGAAATTTGTTTCTGACATTGTTTTAGAATGTGTAGAGGGCGCTTCAATTCTGCCACAACCTTGCGATTGTGGAAACAACATACTGAGGTTAACAATGACTAAAGTAGAAATCCCCGCTTCAATTCTGCCACAACCTTGCGATTGTGGAAATACACCGGCAAGCCAGAACCAGCACCGGCTGACCTAGCTTCAATTCTGCCACAACCTTATGATTGTGGAAAACTTTCGGATGATGGTGTCCCTGCATATAACATGCCGCTGCTTCAATTCAGCCACAATCATTTGATTGTGGAAAACCAGCGGCAAATGTAATGCCGAAGGTGCAATACACGCTTCAATTCTGCCACAACCTTACGATTGTGGAAATGAGATATCAAATATACCTCCGAACTAAACGCAAACGGGCTTCAATTCTGCCACAACCGTGCGATTGTGGAAGCATAACGAAATCTAATGAAATAATGCAGAGTATATCAGTCCAATCCATAGCATAAGCTCTGGTATTCCCAAGTCACAGCGTCGTTTGTATCTCATTCGCCATTTGACTTTACCATCTGTCTGGTTCAGATGGACCCGGGAAAAGGGCTGCTTATCCCAGATTTAAGAATATATGAATAAATCATCAAAATTGGTCATCAGGAATGAAAATGCCAAGCCCATAATGGCATCCATGCCCAAGTGCTACAGGACCCTTTATTTCTTCTGGGAAAGTAATGCGGAACCCATAAGGATTTCCGGATGGAGGAGCATGTTTACCACTCCTGTAACGCTTGAAGGTAAGCCATTGCTTTATTGCTCCATTCTCTTCGTAGGCTGGAATGGGCTCAATTGAAGACGGTTGTGGCAATCCCATTTTATCTATTGAAAGAAGAAGCTGAGAGGCTGGACCGTCGATCTGCATTCCAGACAGGTCCGGAAGGATTCCATATTCAAGCATCAGGTATTCTTTAGTTGCATAATATGCAAGGTTTTCAGGAATTTTTATCTCAACGTTTTCAGGAATGTTTTTGAGTTTCCACTGACCTGTGCGGGTAACTTTTGGATGCCGAGTCAAGATATATGGTGTGAAGGACTTCCATATTCTAGAAGACGATAAAAGGGTACTGTTTTGGGTTTCAGGCCACTGGTCTGAATCAAACATGCCCAGCAACAGAAGGTTAACATCGTTCTTCAAATTGTATCCATATAACCTCTCCATCCTTGCAATAGCACGCTGATGGTCTTCATCATAGCCTCCAGAAGCGTACAGTGTTATATGATCCAGTTTCCCATCTCGGTCCTCATCACTTGGTAGGTAGAAAGTGTGCATATTGCTAAGCAGTGGATTCCCATCATCATCTTTTCCAGAAAGAATAGAGGTTTTTTTGCGGCCTTTTCCATATGCTGAAATAGCTGTACTGCGGGCAATGTCTGCAATTTTCAGGCTGTCTGTTACTGGAGGAAGGGCATTTGAATCAAGTAAAAACCTGATTATATGTACTTTCTTTTCTTCTCTCACTGTTGTATAGCTGGTTTTAGAAGGTTCAAAACAGTCCTCTGACCTGGTATATTGAACCCAGTTGCTCATAGGTGGATTCAGGTTTTTAATCTGGGTTCTTAGTGTGGACGTCCTTATAAGAAGAGGATGCTTGCTGTTGCCTTTCTTATCAAGCTCATCTAAAGAGATCTTTGGATTTATACCCTCATCCGCACAGAGGATATTGACAATTTCTTCGGAGCTACTTAGGATACCGTCTTCGGCCAGAGGCTTTGAAATTGAGTAGTTATCAAGCCCTTTAAGGATATTAACTAGCTTCTCTCCCTCAATTATCTCAGCCTCACACCAGGATTCTGCTCTTCCAAGATACGATATATTTTCTGCAAACTCTCCTATAAGTTTTAGAGCTTTATCATCCAGAGACACATTTTCCCAAACTGCAATAACTGGACTTTTCTTTGGCACGGCTACAAAGGTATCAAAAACTAAAGTTTTGGAAGCATGCCAGTTCCCTTTGTTTCCTTTGTCCCAGGGCATATAATGTCGTGTGTGCCCAACAGTTGCTACAGGTAAATAAAATACAGGTGGTTCGAGGAGATTCAGGAGGAGGTCTCTGACATCTTTCTCCTCAGCATCAACCTTTAATTTCCATGTAGCAATGATTGTGCGTAATATCCTCCAGGGAGATGGAGGCCACTCTGGAACCCCTTCGTTTACATGCCTTCCCCAGGGAGTAGAGTGATATCTTCCTGCAAGGAACTGAAACGAGAGAGCAAACATCGTATTAT
The DNA here is from genome assembly GCF_000979295.1 of Methanosarcina sp. 1.H.T.1A.1. Classification (NCBI taxonomy): domain Archaea; kingdom Methanobacteriati; phylum Methanobacteriota; class Methanomicrobia; order Methanosarcinales; family Methanosarcinaceae; genus Methanosarcina; species Methanosarcina sp. 1.H.T.1A.1. The sequence goes on from NZ_JJQY01000159.1 coordinate 34,519, forward strand.
ACCTCGCTCTCTTCCTCTGTATTTTCGTTTATCTCTCCTTTATCTTCTTCCACATCTTTTTTATCGGTTTTCGATACCTTTACATAAACCAGTTCAGTTACTGATGGATTAGCGAAGAGGCTCTTCTCAGTACACTTTTCAATTAATTCCATTACTTCCACTTCTAAATCTTTTAATGGAGGCAGTGTAAACTTCTCAATATTTGACTCTATTTCGCCCTTCAATTTGAGGTCGCATGCTGTCCTGAGCTTCAAACCTTCAGCGAGGAACTTCTTTATCTTGTAGAGCGACAGAACGATCAAGAGTTTTTCGGCATCATTATCGAGCCCGAGACTTCTTATTGCTGAAAGATCAAGGTTGAAATATGCTGTGATGTTTTCAGCGGTGTACTCTACTCTTGCATAAGGAACATTTCCTTCTCCGCCTTTTACGGCAGGTTGCACATGGCTGAATTTGACTCCTCCGCTTTGAACGGCTTTTACTCCTGAAGCCTCTATAAATCCTGACAGAGTTCTGGCTAACTTGATTCTGCCATCCAGTTCCTCAAAGAATATGCCATGTATGAGTGTATTGGGGTCATATTTTAACAGTGTCTTGTAAAGTAAAGGATAATTGATCGGTTTTTCTTTCTGAATCTTTAACTCATCTTCCAGAATTTTCTTAAAAGTTGGAATTTTCGCTATATACTCAGAGTTCATTCGGTGGGCTTCCTCTATAGAAGTCGTCGTTGCGCCGTCTTCATCAAGCTTTACCCGAATATACGGAAGGCCCTTCAGAGGCGCTACAAGATCTTTCTTAGCCTCATCCCAGCAAACAAGTTCCATCCTATTGGCCATCGATTGGGATGACTCCACAAGTAGCATGTTGACCCCATTAGGTGCCTGATATTGAGCAGCTCCAAGATCAGGAAATCCTGTCGGCTGGAAACGGTAGCTTTGAATAGGTTCTAAATCAGTTTCCAGAAGAAGCCTGGTTTTGCCATTCAGATTTTCCAATACTGTCTTGATATCTGTCATTTTATCTATCTCTCCTTTCTTTGTCATTTTAGATTTCTTGTTTAGCTATTGGTGAGTGTAATACTAATTTGAAAAGTAGATTATATTGCCAGACAGGGATCAATAAAGAAGCAATTATCCTTTCCTTATCTTCCGTATCGACATTGAAATCTGGAGCAGTACCAATGTTCCTTCGAACCCCTAGTGGGGTAAGCCCCGAAGCTTTCAGTCGCCTGGTAACTAGTTCAAATGCCTTATCCTGCTGACTATCTATTACCCTCAAGATTTCAGGTGATGAAGGCAAATGTATACCTTTTTTTTCATCATAGCTAAGTCCCCATCTTTCATTTTCAAAAATGAGGTTTCCAGGAATAAAAAGCAGTTTAAGGAACGCATATGCTCTCGGAATCATTGCATCTATTCCACTATTCCATCTCTCTCGGTGCTTTTCTTTGTCGTAATATTTCCATTTTATAGTGGAAAGCCCCCACATTAGGTCAGATATTTTCTGGTCGTTTACTTCTCCTCTTATGAACTTGCTTATATCCGACAGACTGACTGCTACTCTTCCACCTATCGGAGTAAAATTACTGCCTTTCATTTTTCCTTCGAGAACTCTGCGCTGCAAGATTGCTTTCATATTGCTGCAAAGGTCACTGTTACTCCATACCACACTTGTTCTGGTATTACTCCATTCGAGTCTACCACCCTTTATTATTTCAGAAGGTTCTAACTGACGTCTTATAGACCCAACTTTTTTGTCATAAACCGATGCGACCGCACAGGCGATTCTGAACTCTACGCTTCCGTCGTCACACGCAGTTATCCATGAAGGAGAAAGATCATTTAGGGGTCTTATCGGCCTGTTAGCACCTGCCGAAGCAAAAGATCTCTCTGCTTTACCAAGTTCAATAAGAAGATTCTGAAAATGTAAAACGTCTCCATACTTGCTAAAAGAAAATATTGCTTCGTCAATAGATCGCAGATTAGAGCTATATCGAGCAGCAACGCTTTCCTTTGAAGAACACTTATTACGGAGAATGTTAAGCCAGTTATCAAGCTCTTCAATTAAGTTTACATTTTTTTGTTGCTTTACTTTAAAAGTTCCGAGAGGTATTGCCAGAGCATTTGCATTTTTTCCACTACCCTGCCGTTTTAATCTTGCATACCTGACAAAGGAATCAATTCCACGATCAACCCCTAAACTGGAAATTGCACGCACAAAATCAAGCCCATTATTTGCTGGTCTGCGCCCGACTTGCGCTCTCCCTTCGTGGAAGAGATATGTAATTTCATTATAACTAGTTGGACGATTCCATAAAGGAAGCCAGAATTCATTTTCAAAAGTCTTGTAATCGCTTTTTTTATTAGGATCTTTAAAGTTGTCTTTAAACGTAATATGGCTTATACCAGCTACTGATGGTAATACTGTGAACGGAAATGAGCCAAAATTACGGTCAGAAGTACCCCGACTACCTCCAAAACGTCTGCTTGCAGAGCCTGCAAACAAAGTAGCTCCTTCCATGGAGAAAACAACGTCCCATGGATTTACAAGCTTACTTTTACTTCTGTAGCCCTCTGTGGAATTTGCTTCTGCAACCGCTCCTGGAGATAATTGGCCAATACTGAGGTTAGAAAGTTTGGGAGTATATTTTGAAAAAAGGCAATGTTCTAGAAGTTGATTTGCCTCTTTCTCTTTTTTCTTAATTAAAACCTCATTCAATGCCTGCAAATAATTTGAAGAATAATTTCCACTTCCTTCATTCCCCCCGGTTCCTAATAAAGGCAAATATATTCTATTATCACCTGTTAGAACATAACAGGTATCCAACCATTCGAGAATATCTTCTGGCAATTGGGACCTTAAATTCTCCAAAAACGTTATAAGCTCGTCATCTGATGGCTTCTCAGTAATACCTTTTAAATCACTAAACTCTTGGAAAGCATAATAAACTTTTTTAAATGGATCAAATCTACTATCTTTTGAATTGACTAAGGGAAGTAACGCATCTCGAGCACTTTTTTCTGAAGAGCCTTTGTAAAATCCACTTCTACCTCCCCATGGCCTGAATAAAGGTGATGGAGCATATTCGTGAAGGAAGAAGTCAACCATTGCGTCAGAATCATAAGCTGTGTTAATGACAAATCGGTTGTTTTTCCAATACGCTCTTGCACTCCCATCTTTCTGCTGCGAAAATATCTTGAAAACTCCCAGAGCTTTGAGATAATCAGTAAAAGTATCTGTGGAACAGCCTTTCAGTTCTATACTGTTATTCATCGGATTCCCCCTGAAGAGAGCTGGCTCTCCAGTCAGCAATACGCACAAGGCCTTCAAGATATGCTAGTCTGAAAGGACCTAGATCTTTGCTATCACGCAGTTCGCACATTCTCTCCAGCCATGATGGATTTTCGTGCTCATCCATTCCAATCTCCATCGGGGAGAGATCCAGGATTGTAGAAGGTATTTTCACATTGTTCCCAAGATCAATTTCAGGAATAATATCTCCCTCCCAGATACCCCTTGCAAATCTTGTTGTCTCCAAATTATCTGGTATGGTTTCTCCGGGAACAGATCTTATGGATAATCTGACTTTGCCATGATGTGCAGCTACAATATATACAAACAAGTTACTGTTATTTACCTCAAGTTTTTCAATGAGATCTGCGTTTTGAAGCAAGAGAAGGGCAGAGGCTAATTCATGTCTGAAATGTTTTCTCTCATATCTGATGTTTTTCTGCTGGTTTGATTTTGCCCAGAGTTCTCTTTTCATAACATTTCGATTCTCACCAACATTGGACAGAAAAGCTTCCTGGACCACATCATGCGCTTTTCCTATATCGTGATAGTACGCAGCATTTTTCAAAGTATTTGCATGCTCCGAAGCTATTGGTTCTAAATTAGAAAGCAGTTTTTCCATCTGTTTTAAAGTATTGTCTCCATGTTTGGCAATGGTTTCCCATTTTCGGGAAAACGCCCCTTGATCCCTGTCAGTAGAATCATTGGGGTCTGCAAGAGTTATAGAAAGAACTGGGAGCACGTAATCTTTACAGTCTTTTGACCACCCAAGGTTGAGATCATATCCTCCAGCATCTGAACTTAGCAAAAAAATCTGACCTGGGTAGATCTTGTTGGGGTCTGGATGAATCCATCTTCCTTCTAGATAATCCCATAACCACGTATGTTCTCTTTTACCCTTGCAAAAGACTTTAAAATCTACAAAAGGAGCCGGACATAACTCTTCTTTTAACGGTCCAGGGTAATCTTCTGGCGGTTTATTTCCTTCCAATTTTCTCCAGTAGACCCAAACATCTCTATCTTCCGAATCTCTAATGAAACGAGAGATATCAATGTCATTTCCTGTCAGATCCGCTGTAGTATCAAAAAGATCAATAAGGTCTTTACGCCTGATTACATGCCTTTGAACATCCGTTGGAGGCTGAGTAATATTATCAAGTGTCTGTGGTGATACCTCATTGAGTTTATTTAGCATTGAGCGTGCAATATTAAGATCCTGAGTACTATATGGAAGGGCTCTTGACTCTGAGTCTGTTTTTTCGGTGTCTATATCAATCCAAAGAGCTCTGGAATCATTATATTCTCCATACCTGTTAAGTCTACCAAATCTCTGGACGATACTACTCCACGGTGCAAGCTCAGTTATTAGAGTATGAGCTGAAATGTCGACTCCGGCTTCTATAACCTGTGTAGAAATCAGAATTTTTCCTTTACTTTTATTGTCAGATGATTTGAAACTGTCAAATATTTGAGTCTTTTCAGGAAGTCTAAATCTTCCATGTAGTAAAAATATATCTGGAATATATGTACCCGATTTGCTTTGATATTCCCGGATTAATTTCTGATAAAGATCCTGGGCACGCTTGACAGTATTGAGTATAATAATCATAGAAGAAGCAGACTCTGTTTCTTGATATAGATCCTGAATTAGTATACTGAGTTTGTCTATATATTCCTTAGAGAAATCTTCTTTTTTCGTGCTGGTAAGAGCTATGGGAATTTTCTCGAGCTTTTTGAAAGCTGTCAACCTTTTACGGAGCTTCTCAACTTTAGCGTCTTCAGCACTTAGATTCATTTGATTAAGTTCAGACTTCTTGAAATCCACTGTTTTTATCCATTCCTGTTCACATGTGGCACTCATCCAGATAGTATGGTGATTACCAAATGTTCCAAAATCCCGCCTGAAAGCTTCCATTTGAGTGGATGTAGGGAGTCCGGCACCCATCAATTGAACCTCATCCATTACCCACAAACAGTCGTTGTTGAGAAGTCCAAATTCCAGAGGCCATCGAAAACGGCTGGATGCATATCCCCTGTTAAGTGCCCGAGAAATTAACATGTCCTGAGTTCCAATCAATACTGAATCTCTTTCAGGATATTCGTCCCAGGTTCCTGCATCTTCTCCACCCATCAAGAGGTGCACTGAAATTAGCTCTACACCATCATTTGAAGATTTCCCAGATTCAGGCAAATATCTGATAAGTCCAGTTTGTTCTTCAGGACATTTCCAATCCACGCTGCCAGCAAGCAGTCCAAGTCTGTCAAGCCATGAAATTACATTTTCATACGTCTGTTCAACGAGAACACGCATTGGAAGACAGTATATGAGTCTTCTTGGTGTTTGGGCACGGATGCTCTCTTCTGCGAATCGTCTTTTCCATAACCATCCTAGTACAACACTAGCTGTCTTTCCTGCGCCTGTAGGAATTTTTATAAGCTCAGGAAAATCTTCTTGAATTGCTAGATTACATTGATATGGAAAAGGTTCAAGCCCTGTGGCTTTGTAAAACAATTGTTGATAATCGAGGTTCAAGCTCGTCCCTCAAAAGATACTAATTTGAAAAATAAATATACTTCCCAAAATAAATAAAAAATTTCTACTATTTAAATGTTCGTTTTTGAATTTCCGTGGGTAAAAATTAAGAATTATAGACGATTTTACAACTCGATCCATTTCTACAATTGGAGAAAATATATTATGTAGGACTTACGTGGTTGAACTGAGAAATCAATAGCATCAAATCCTCAATTTACGGTCCCAAATAGCACCACCCAAAGCAACTGCTTTAAGGCATTTTTCGAACTAAAAGGCTTTTATGCTCTAAACTCAAATAAGAGACAAACTAGGAATTACACAGTTGAACTGAAAAATAACAGCATGAACGCGTAAGTCTGAAACTAGTAAATTAGCGAATTTTGTTGAAAAGGGGGTTTATAAATGAAAAAAATGACAGAACAACATCTGATCAATGCATTTGGGGGGGAAAGCCAGGCACACATGAGATACTTGCACTTTGGGAACCAGGCTGAAAAAGAAAAATTCACCAACGTAGCCCGCTTATTCCGTGCAATCTCCCATGCCGAATACGTACATGCAGGCGACCATTACAAAGCATTGAAACACCTCAACGGGGGCTTTGTCGCAAACAGCATGACAGTTTTTAGAGAATTTCCAAAAGGCGAGCTTATCCTATAACTCAAAACTTACTTTTTTGAATTTCGTATTTTTAGAATGTAAATAGGATAAGCCCAAAAATAAGTTTCCAGGCAGGATTTTCACCTTCGGAACAGGGCAAAAGCCAATGCAAGAATTGAAATCGCGCCGAGGAGTGTAAAGGCTGGCGTGGATGCAGATGTGGACGAAGGTTCGGTTTCTGAAACTGGATGGTTTTCAGAAGTGGGAATTTCGCCTTTGTAGTGTTCGTCGGAAATAGTACAGTAAGCGGCGGTGAATTCTCCTTTTACAGCAGGTTCATCTTCTCCGATAAGGTTAATCTGGTACCAGAAATTTATTGGAATCGAACCTCCAGCCCACTCATCAGTAGGTATAAGTGTCCATTCAAAAACGTGTTTTCCAGGATCTAAAGACTTCATATATTTTGTTTTTTCAAACTCCGACGGACCTTCTATAACTTCAAAGAAGTTTCCCCCCAAACTACAAACTTTCACAAACACAGTACTGGTTTGATTAAGGTTCATTTCAATTCTTACTGTGAAAGGTTCTCCAATTTTGAGTGTTGGTTTTGCAACCTCTTTACCAGGTAATATCTCATCATTGTAATAAACATCAATCGAACCATATTGACTACTTGCAGATGCAACTCCTGCAAACAGTAAAAGAATAAGTCCAGAACCTATAATGACTCTTAAATCCACAATTAACCACCATTTATTATAATAGATCTTGATAACCTGCAGACTCTTCTGTAGTACCATCCACTTTGTCTCCTACACCTTTAGGACCAGAACCAACAATCGTTGAAGCATAACCATTGAATCTGAAAGTAATTGGCTTGTTTTCACCTAGATATTCTCCTTTAAGTGTGATCGATTGCTGCTCTCTAACATACTTCTGCCCCTTATGCCCAAAGTAAGGTTTAGGAATCACCTCATTATCATTATCAATAACGGTAAACGTTTGATATTTCCCCACAATCTCATACGTCCACACATTAACCGTAAAAACCCAGTGCGGAGGCAATACAGGCAGCCCGCAAGGAACAGCTGCCATAGTCCTGTCCAGCCTTTTTGTGATCTTGTCTGCTACCTCTCCCGAATAACTATCCACAGTTTCATTTGCCATATTTTTCAGCTCACCATCAATTTTCCCAAAAAGAACGTCAATAGCCTCACCTTTGCTTTCTGTGACTGCACAGATACCGCTTGCAACTCCCATTCTAACGTCTGTGTCGACCCTGTTCAAAGTAGCTTCAAGTTCATCGGGTTCAACCGAAGGGTTTGAGTTCTGAATTTCTGTTTTTACTATGGCTGCAAGTTCGGTTGCGAGCTGGTCTGTAGTGGATTTTTCAATTAATTCTTCATCGGAGAGGCTGTTAAGATAACCAGCTGTGACTGCACGGACGCGGTCTTCCTCGATCCAGCCGGAAATAACAGGGTTTGAACTGACTTCAGAAGCTACCGCTTCAGTAATCTGATACCTCATTTCCCGGGCATAGACAAGTTTCAGGTTGTAGATTTCCGTGTTAAGTCGGGCTGTGTCCAGGGAAATTTCCTGTTCGCTGAGGTTCTGCTCCAGCAGGTAAACTTCTGTGTTCAGGGTGGAAATGCTCTGGCTGATCTGCTGTGCGGTTTCGGTTTTTACGTATTCGCCGCTTGAGGATATGGCGTCTGCAATTTCTTCGGAGATGTTGGTTGTGAAAATGCAGGTGTTCCGGACGCCGAGGGGGTAGATTGTTTTCCCACCCATGGAATCAGCCCACTCATATTCTCCCCTGAGGTCGAAGTCCGGGTCGTGGTAGAGGTAGTTCGGCTTCTGGTCAACGATGAGGGTCAGGTTTTCAGTCCAGTTGTATTTGCTTTCGGGCTGGCCTGTGACTTTCATTGTGGAGATGATGCCCATTTCCTGCCCAAGCGCGGAGGCAGCCATATCCATTGCAGGGTTATCAAAAAGGGTCATTGGACCTGAGGTCACACTGTCAAACGCGCCGGTACTGAGGCCTTTTTCCTCAAGGGCATCAAGGATGTAGGAGTTAAGGTCGGAATCCAGTTTTTTGTTCTTCTGCTCGATGTCGTCCAGCAACCTGTTGTAGGCTTCGTTTCTTGCAATGTAACGGGCGGAGTCGCTGGATGCGTACATATCTCCGGAAGAGGTGAGGTGCTGCTCTTTATTTACGTAGGCTTCCCGGCTTGCTTCAAGGTCAAAAATTAGTTTTTCGGCAGTTTCCACCTGAAGGTCTGTAGGGTCCTGGCCCGGAGAGTCAAGGAGAGAGTAGCTGAAGGTGGGGTTGTCATTTTCAACAGCATCAAGCATTGCCAGCACTTCTTCAGCCATCACCCTGTGCAGCCAGGGTGGGATATCGCAGTTGACGGCGCGCTGTGCGAGATACATCCCGTCAGGGTAAGTCCAGAAAGCGCTTTCGAGCGTCCTGATATTCACATAAGCATCCCTGTACTTGTCTGCGGCGTCGGAACAGCAGGGGTCAAACCTCTCTGCACCGGCAGTGTACAAGGTTGTTTTCCTGTATTCCCTTTCTGTTGGGTCGGTATAGGTTGATATTCCCGTGTATCCTCCTGTGGGAGGGCGCTGGTGGTAAATTATCGTAAAATTTTCGGATTCTGTTTCGGTGTGGAAAAGGGATTCGGGGTCTGTTTTGCTTACAAATTCCAAATCCGAGCCGCTTGATATGGCATAACGTGCTTCTGTGGTGCTGGTGCCATCCTTATGCTTGACGATAGTGTGCCAGACATACTTGTATGTATAGTCATAATTAATTTTCCAGGTTGTCCTGATGTTATAATATATATCATACCGGATGCCCCAATCAAAAATATGGTCCTCTCTACTGAGATAGCCGTCGTCGGTCCTGTACTCGGCAACAAGCACGTCATTACCCCTGTACTCGTAATGGGGCTCGACTCTTACGTCGGTTATTTCCACGGAACTCAATCTAACAGAGGCATCCGTAATATACCAGCTTTTCAGCTTCCCTCTTGGAGGATCTATTTCAGGATCCATAGTCTCCGAATAGGAGTTTGTAACAGGGTTACTCCAGGAGTAAGAGGGCACACGTGACCCTGCATGCGTACCCGATGTAAGATAATCAGAGTCCCAGCTAACGGCATGCCCGCTGTATGAAACCGAATCCCGGTCAAAATCCGCTGTGATTGTTGAAGCCAGAGGGTCAGGAGAGTTGAGACCGTCCCTTAAAATCTGTCCCTGAACCGGAGCCGTGTAAACGCTGTCTGCAACATCATGGATAAGGTCAGGGGTTTCCTCTTCCCACACATGGTCATTGAAGACCCAGCCGTCGATGACTCCTTCTGTGTAGTCCGAGGCTGAGACTGTTATTTCCGAATATTCGGAGAGCTCCTCATAGGAAGTGTTTACCTCTTCAAGAGACTGCTCTATGCCCCCCTCAACATCCAGGGAAAAAGACCTGTTTGCTGCAAGGGAAGCGTAGGTAGTCGTAAGGTTTACGCCTTCGTCTGCTTCATAGAAGATTCCGGAAGCATTCGAACCGGTTGAGTTCAGAAGGCTCGGGCTGGTTTTTGAATTGCTGGAAGCGCGGATGTCTTCATACAGGACCTTTCCGTTGTAGTAAGTGGTGTATGTAAGAGCCAGGGGGTCAACCGAGTCAAAAACCTTTTTTTGAGTATAGAGAGTGGCTCCGTTAACCGAACTTGCAAGGGCAGGGTTGGTCAGAATATTGAGAGGGCCATGTGCATAGTGCTGCCAGGGGCCGTAGATGAAAGTCCTCAGGTTTGTTGCCCCGAGTACGAGATTGGAAGTGGAATCCAGGCTTGAGGATGTCCCAAGTGCGGTTTCATATTCCCTGACAAGTTCTTCGAGCAGAGGTTCCCTTGAGGTGATAAGGGTGGAGAGGTTCATACTCATGTTGAGCGTTTCTCCGGATTCAAGATCTACAAGGGTGTAGTTCAAAAGAGGAATTTCGAAGATATAGTAAATCGCATAGTTTTTGCCAGAGGGAGAAATTTCCCGCTGCAGGGTCCCGTTAACTTTCCTTACCCTTATCTGCTCGGGTTCTATGTAAGGTTCTACATTAATGGCGTATTCCATGAAAGTGTGGCTGTTGCCCTGGTAGTTTGCCGAAAGCAGCCGGTTAAAAGCCTCTGCCGCAATATCCTTTATGGGGCTTGCTTCAATCCGGAACCAGTCTGAGGCTTTGAGTTCGTCTCCATAATAGAGTTCAATGGATGCATACCCGGATTCTGCAGTTTCCGGAATTTCCAGATATTCTTCAAAGGAAACTTTTTGAAGAAAACCAGTAGCCTGCCCATAGTTCACACGTTTGATTTCCTGTCCTGCAGAGTCGTTTACGACCAGAACAACGTCCCTGTTTTTCCATAGTGATTCGACTTTTCCCCAGACATCTGAGGGCAGGTTTATGGAGATTTGAAGTGTGTCTACCTTCTCAAGGTTCTGGTTTTGCGGAATTACCATAAAATGATCTTCAGAGAACCTTTCAACCGGAGTACCATCGGGCAGGATCACAGGATGTTCTCCCTGCCACTCCAGGGCTTCCGTTCCGGCATAGTTAAGGCAGCGAGCAAGGTCAGATGCCGCAAGGGATATAGCCGTCTGCCTGGGATCGCTTTTCTCTGTAGTATAGATTGTTTCGGCAACCTCGCTGTCCATTTTCAAAAGGTAGACCGAGGTAAAGGTTGCAGCAAGGACAATGAAAATTCCGATTATGGCATATGGAATATAGGCGTCGGTATTCCGAATGAAAGATGAATTTCTCCTTAACGGTATACATCCCATATGCCCGTTCCCCTCAAAAAACAATGAGAATTAATTAACAAAGTAAGTTAAAATATTCAGCTTTCTTCCTTAATTATTTTTGGGTAGAAAAAGATATATTTGTGTATAAATTTACTTACTTGGAAGATAAAAATAGATAGACAGGAAAAAAGAAGAGAAAAAAGGAAAAGAAGAACAGAAGAGAAGAAAAAAGGAAGAAATGCTTTTTATTTAAGCATCTGTCTCCTCAAGTAAACAGCTGAAACAGCAAATCCTGCTGTTGCAGATATTAATCCAAAGCTGGGAGAGCTTTCGGACTTCCCTTCATCCGGAACTTCCGCTCTCATAGTTTCCTCTTCCGAACTTTCCGGTTTTTCAGGAGTTATTTCCATGATGGATACTTTTTCGACTGTGACTCCAGTATCCTGGCCGTTTGCAGTTGGATCTTCGCTGTTGCGGATAATCACGGCATGGCCTGTACCGGACCCCCCATTGTGGCTATCTGGCTCATACGGCACTGTTTCCGGGATAAGGGATGCCATCAATGCATAGCAACTTAAGTGTTTGACCTTTACCCACACACATCCGGGCCTGTCCTCTGTAATCGGAGATCTTCCGGAATCAAGCACCCATTCCGGATTGCCTTTTAAGAGTTTCGTCCAGCTGCCGCCTGTCTCATTATACCAGTAAACTGAAAGGTCATCTTCATTGAGGTCTCCCGGACCGATCTCTCCATCCCCATCCAGGTCGAGATCATCCTTACTATAGTAAAGGGAGATAAGCACATACTGGACCTGGGATTCGTTCGAACCGTCAAGGCCGCCAGTAGCTTCTATCTCAACCATTCTTCCTACAGCAAGTTCACTGAATGCCGAACTGTTTAAGTCTTCCATCTCTGTTTTGTTTGTTATTGCGGTTATTTTGAAAGTAACATCAGTTGCATTGACGCTGGAAACAAATTCTATTCCGGTGTCAGTTTCATTGACAGCGTCAATTTCTACTGCTTCGCTTTCATTGACGATGGGTACATTTTCCTGTACAGTATCGGTTTCAATGTATACTGTCTTCCTGGCGATATTGGAGTTACCTGCCAGATCATGTGCAATTAACTCCAGCGTATTGTTCTGGAGAGGACAGTATTCCACAAGCTCTCTAAAGCTGTTATCCTGGAGACTGAGGTTGTACCGGCTTACCGCGACACCTTTTTCATTCTTCACGACCAGGACCGCTGACTCGAGGTTGGCATCCGATACCGTACCTTTTACAATATTGTCAACAAACCAGGTCCTGTCCCTGGCAGGCTTTGTGATATTCAAAACAGGAAGGGTATTGTCAATTGTAACATTTACTGTTGCTGTGCTCATATTGTCTTCAATATCCATAACTGTCAACAGGACTGTGTAATCCCCATCTGCCAGAGCACCTGTGTCCCACTCAGCCAGTTCCCCGGATAATCCGGTGGATGAGCTGGATATTGTCGAATGGCTGGTAGCATTCCACCATTCTACCATGTAGTTTTTGAAATCCTCATCATCTGCGGACCCATTAATGCTGATGTTCCCGCACACATATGCACCTTCTACAGGCTCTGATATTTCTGCTATAGGAAGCTCGTTATCAACTTTGACATCAACAGTACTTGTGTTTGTATTGGACGCTTTATCGGTAACTATCAACCGGACGGTGTATTCTCCATCGGTCAAAGCGATTGTGTCCCAGGTAGCAAGGGTCCCTTCAGATGCAGTTGTTGAACTGTATATTTCCGTCCAGTTGACCCCGGCGACATCCGACCATTCTACGGAATAATTGTTGAAATTGGCTTCATCAGTTGCATTTCCGATTAGCTCAACAGCCCCTCTGATACAGGCATTGTTTACAGGCGCACTTATTGTAGCTGTGGGCAAAATCGTATCCAGAACTATCAGGGTAGTGTTAGTTTCGATGTTCCCGGCTTTGTCCGTTGCTGCCACGGTTATAGTGTTGCTCCCTTCATTCAGAGGCACGCTAAGTGCCGAATAAGAATGAGCCTCGGTGTTTACTGACGCATTAATGCCGTTAACAACTATTGACTCGATTCCTGCCCCTTCTTCAACAAAAGTCCCGTTGATGGTCTGAACGCTAAAGCCGGTTGGGGAGGCCACAGGGTCGATGGTTATTGCCGGTACAATTGTGTCCACAAGGAAGTCCAGCGTCTTTTCACTGGTGTTTCCTTCTGAGTCCCTTGCATAAACTGTTATATTGTGCATTCCATCATCAAGCTGCGGTAACGTGACGGTCAGGTTATTTGTGTTAGCCTGTTCAGTCCCGTTATTCCCGTCAAGCACATACCATGCCAGAGCCGCCGGGTTAAAATCCGGGTCAAAAGTCGCATTTAACAGAGGAGTGCTGTCATTTGTAATAGCCTTTGGTGAATGTATCGTTATTGGATTAAACCACAGAATGGTATTGTGTATTATTGTCGGGTAATCTCCTGTCCATGGATGTCCATCACCTGGCCATGAGTTGATCCCGACAACCGATTCTTTTGTAGCAATAAATTCCTCACCATCGTCCCATTTAGCTACCAGTTCCGCTCCGGAAGTCAGTACCACGCTATCCCGGTAATAATCAGACACGGAATTCACACCTTTCATGATGGGATGAGATGCATCATACAGGCCAAGAGACGCAGTTGAATAGTGATTGCCATTATCCCCGTCCTGCACAAATGGGCTGTATCCCTCTGATATTATCCTCCCCTGAAGACTCCAGGTAGGTCCATACCAGGAAGCTACCTGGAGAATCACTTTTCCTCCGCTATCAACATAGTCTGCCAGTACATTACCGAGTGCTACTTTATCATCGTACGGGTAATTACACCATATTATTGCAACATCATACTGCTGGAGTTCGGCAAGAGTCGGAGTTCCTGAGGCGGCATTAAAGAAGTTCACCGTTCCGATGTCAGGGAATCCTGTCAGAATGGATGTAAGCGAATCAGCACTGTCATCTGCCCCTACCAGTAATACATCCAGCTGTGAACCGGAGGTTCCGACTTTATCCCTCTCCAGAGTCCGGGACTCAAGCCCAGATGTTTCTGCAACCAAAAAAAGGTTATTTTCCGGCACCAGTAGTATATTTCCGGGACCATGGGACGTTGCCATTGAAGTTAATTCACGGACTTCATTATTAATTTCATCATCAGATACACTCACGCTTTTAGCTGATACCATGCATGAGAATAGGGAGATTAACAGAAATAATGCAAAAATAATGCTTAGTAATCTCGGTTTCATCTTTTTTAAGTGATCATCGATATTTCGGTCCACCATTTCACCCTTGTGCAAAAATCGGCATACTTGCCTAGCTTTGATTAAGTTTCAAATAATCAGAGTAAATGTTGTTTTTAGATTAAGTTCGCCAGATCAGATGGAAACAGTACTGAGAAATAACAATACTGACCACAATATTTAACGGAGTTTTATCTGAGAACTTGAGCAACTTCCATAAGTGTTATAAAATATTTAGACAGACTGGGTATAAAAAGATATTCATCATGAAATCTTAGATCAACTACCAGCTACGAATTGTCCCACATAATAAGGTCAATTGATAACGTAATTAATGGAAAAATTTTGAAGAACTCTGAATAAATCAAATTGCGTGCAGCCACTCCACCCTAAACAGGCTGTCCGATAATTCAATTTAAGGGCAAAAACATATAAAGAATAATGCATCTAAAACCTTTAAATCTAAAAATAAGGACTTATATGGTTACATGAGGCAATTTTCGGACTGCCTCTGAAGGACGGGGTATTCGTGGCCCTCCGCACTCCCGTAGTAATAAAAGATAAGCAAGTAAAAAATAAGTAAAGAACAAATCAAAAACGGAAAAAAAAATCAAAGTTGCGCTGGCACCCCCCGCTACAAGTAACAGGGTATGCTCGTGTCATCGCTCCTGATAGAATGTGCTTATTCAAAATCAACTATTTTTAGTTGCTGAGATTTGTAGTTGCTGATGAGGATATACTTCACCCTTACCTGATAATCCTTCCCAGGAAATAACCGGGCTTCGCGCTCGTAATTTCCACTTTTGCGTATTCACCGGGCTTGAGAGTAGATCCGCTAATCACAACAGGACGATAAGCGTCCGTACGTGTGAGTACATCCCCCATTTCCGTGTATTTTGAAACAAAAGCTCTGCCTTTCCAGCCAATCATCTCCTGCTTGGACTTAAGCTTTATCTGCTCGCATACTTTGTGCAGGTCGTGGGAACGTTGCGCGGAAATTCGGGAATCGAGGTTCCGGAAAGAAAAGGCTTTAGTGTGCGGGCGGGGGGAGTATCTGGAAATATTGATTTTTTCCGGGCGGTACTTTTTTACCCATTCTATGGTTTCTTCGGAATCCTCATCGGTTTCATAACAGAAGCCAACAATTATGTCGGTAAAAAGGGAGAGGTCCTCGAAGCGATCACGGAATTTCGTAATGATTGTGTCCACGGCATCCATTTTATGCAGGCGGTTCATATTTTTCAGGACAGAGTGAGAGGCGGACTGGATCGGGAGATGGAGGAGTTTGAAAACCTTATCAGAGTCGAAGGCATCCACAAGCTCGTCCAGGATGGGGAGGACGGAAAATGGATTCATCATGCCGACCCTCACCTTAAAGTCGCCGGGGATTTCCGAGATCATACGCAGGAGTTCAGGGAGTTTGACGCCTGTATCCATACCGTACTGGCTGTCGTCCTGTGAGGTGAGCCAGATTTCCCTGCAGCCCTCTGCAACTGCGGAGCGAATGTCTTTTACAATTTCCTCAGGTGGGAAAGAACGGAGCTTGCCCCTTGCATGCTTTACGATACAGTAAGAGCAGGCGAAATTGCAACCCTGGGAGATCTGGCAGATATGGATATTTGGGTTTGAGCGTTCACGCGGAACATTAAGGAAGCCGAGAGGCTCGGAAGTCCTCAGTTCCAGATGCTCTCCCCCAGTCAACCCTCCCATTCTCCTCTTTTCGATTGAGGAGAGAAGCTCGCCCAGACGAGAAACCGCATTCACTCCAAGAATATGGGCTTCGGGGTTTGCATGCAGGATGTCTTCAAGCTGGACTTCGGGCATGCAGCCAGAAACAATCACCTGCACACCCTTCTCGCCCATACTGCGGATCTTATAGAGAATCTTCTGTTCTGTTGTGTACTTGACCGTACAGGAGTTGCATATATAGACCTCTGCCTGGCCGGCAGCATCAGGGCTCAATAATTCGTGCCCTAGCCTCTCCACGCTTGCTTTCATAATCTCGGCTGATGCCTGGCTTGCAGAACAACCAAAACTCTCAAGATAGACCTTCATACTCTGCCTTCACGCTTTGATTTAATACTTTGAATTCTTTGACTTAAAATTTTGAATTATTTGACTTAAAACTTTGAATTAATACTTCGACTCGAAATTTTACAGTTTGTCCTGAGATTTAGAACTGAAATTTAGAACTGACATTCATAATCCGCATTTTCTGATTATACCAGAAGATACCTGATCAATACTGGTCCGTGTTTCAAAAAAGGATTAAAAATGAAAATATGAAAAAAGGATTTACAGGTAGAGAGGAGTCTCCCGCTTATCCTTGATATAAATACTGTCTGTGAACCTGACAGCTCCGGATGCACCCATGGAAACCGTGTGTACTCTGGCATCTCCACTGCCGAAGAGGTTGACTTCACGCAGGAAGTGACCCGGAGTTACGGCTGTTGCGGAAAAAATGACATCATTACCTGGAACAAGTTTGTTGGTGTCAAGGACATCATTAAGTTTCTCAAAGGTGATCCCCATCTTTTCAAGCCGGGGCATTTTTTCCTCTATTTCTTCATCGATCTTGTCCTTGGGTTTCCCATTTGCAACAGTTGGCAGGACAAGCCTTGCAAGGATTTTTCCACCCAGGATCTTGATTGCAGCAGCTGTCAGGACAGCCTCTCCCGAGCCGCCTGCGCCCATGACCATATGGATGCCTGAACCGCGGATAGCAGTTGCAACGCCCGGCATGAGGTCTCCGTCAGTAACCAGCCTTACACGGGCTCCGGCTTCCCGAATTTCGGTAATCTTCTGGACATGCCTGGGGCGGTCGAGGATTACGACAACGAGTTCTTCAACGCTTCTTCCAAGCGCTTTTGCAACAATTTCGAGGTTGTGCCTGACAGGAGCATCAAGGTCGATCCTTTCATCGGGATGGTTCTTTTCATAACGAACGACATCGGGACCGACAACTATCTTGTCCATATAAATATCCGGGCCGTGGAAGATCCCTCCCCTTTCAGCCATTGCCATTACTGCAACCGAACCCGGGAAGCCGTCTGCGGTGAGGTTTGTACCTTCCAGGGGGTCGACTGCAATATCAACCTCAAGGTCTCCTATTCCTGTCCCGACCTCTTCCCCGATATAAAGCATAGGAGCTTCGTCTCTTTCTCCTTCCCCTATTTTTATTATGCCCTTCATGTCAAGTTTATTCAGCATCCTTCGCATGGAGGCAACTGCCACCTGATCAGCAAAGTGCTTGTCCCCGCGTCCCATCTGATAGGCTGCGGCAATGGCAGCAGTTTCTGTTACCTGAATAAGCCTTGGAAGTAACTCACATTCAATGGGCCCAGCGCACTCAATCATTTCTTCTACTGTCTTTGGATGAGGCATGATAATCGACTCTTATTTCCTGATTCCTGATAATATCCTGATAATAAAATCCTGTTCTGAATATTCCCTTAATCTGTTAATGTGATCTGTTAACACAATAGTATATTAATATCTATTGGAAGAATCCAGATACAAATATCTCATTAAATGTTTATCGAAGCAAGCCCTGTCGGTAAAATTCCTTGAACTCGTATCCCATTGAACTCATTTAAAAATCACACTGAACTAGTTTCAAAATCATACTGAACTAGTTTCAAAATCACACCTGTACTTATTCCTGACAAATAAAAAATCCATATAATTAGATTTATATAAAATACCTTATGATTACTGAAAAACCTCTATATTTAAAACAGGACAACCACTGATTCCACTTCATAACTAAAGTGAAAAAACATGAAAATACATTGCCTCCAGCACCTTAAAAACGAGACCCTTGGAAACATAGGGACCTGGGCAGCTCTAAAAGGGCACCGCCTTACAAAAACTATGCTTTATGAAAAACCTGTCTTTCCTGAGCCTGAAGAGTTCGATATGCTCCTGATAATGGGGGGCACGATGAGTGTTTATCAGGAGAAGGAGTTCCCATGGCTAAGGCCTGAAAAAGAGTTTGTAAAAAAGGTGATAGATACAGGCAAACCTGTGCTTGGGAGCTGTTTTGGAGCACAGATGATCGCAGAGGTTCTGGGTGGAAAGGTTACCAGAAACAGGTTCAAGGAAATAGGCTGGCACAGAGTAAAAGCTCTGGCAGAAGAAAACCTGAACAATGGGAGAGGGATAAACTCAGAGCTTCCAGCAGGCTTATTTCCCGAATTTACCGCATTCATGTGGCATGGAGACACTTTTGAAATCCCGCCAGGCGCAGTAAGACTTTTCGAAAGCGAAGCCTGTCCGAACCAGGGTTTTATTTACAAAGGAAACATTATCGGGCTGCAGTTTCACCCTGAAGCTGACAGGCGGTGGATAAGAAATATTATCGATGATTCGGGGCACGAGCTTGTTGAAGGAAAGTTCATCCAGTCCGAAAAGGAAATCTATGGGCAGGAAAGCCTTTTTGAAGATTCAAATGATCTTGCTTTTTCCCTGATGGACTGGTTTGAGAAAAAGTGTGAAAGTTGGAAGTAAATGCGAAAAAGTCGAAGTATAAACTAACCGCTGGCTATTAATGAGGAGCTAAAATTATTTGGGCAGGTCCGAAGATTAATTAAAATCCTGCTCATTTTAAGAAATCTCCCTCATTTTAAGAAATCTGCCAGCGCCACCCTCTCGATCACGAGTTCCGGGATACGTTCTTCTCCTGAAGCTTCTATTTCTGCATCTGTGATTCTGAAGAGAGAAAGAATTCCTTTTCGTTTATAACTGGAATAAGCAAGCAGTTCGGAACATGGTTTTTCTTCAATGAGCTTCCGAATTTCGGAGAAAGCAAGAGTTACATCATCCATTTTCCCAAGCAGCACGAAAATCGCATTATTTTCTCCTTCATGCAGCCCTATAGAAAAACTCCTTTCAATCTGCCTCTCTCCGGCTGCATAACGCATGATCTCGATGCCTGGATCTTTTGCTACGTTGCTGCCTGCTGCGACAGCCCTGAGAGCCTTCCCTACTGCAAAATGAAGATGCCTTTCGCCCGCGATCAGGTCAGCATTCAAGCCCTGAATGGTTACTTTATTTTCGGAAGCGATTGTGGTTATTATTTTAAGAAAACCGGGAAGGTTGGGGATTCTCACCGCTCCACAAATAACCTGGATTTCCCTTTGCATTTCCATACTCCTGCCATATCCCGGGCTTTACAATAAGGATTTCGGTTGGGAAAAATGTATGATAAAATGAGCAGGCACTCCAGATCCTGATATAAAAGCTTTTATTCTTCCAATGTATAGACTTAGTGAGTAATAAAATGAATGAAGTGCTTATAAATATATTATAAAATATCATAAAATATTTTGCACTTAAGAAGTCAAGAGAACTGAGTTTGTGGGTTTTCGGGAAGGTGTTAGACATAATAAATAAAAAGATGAAGTCTGAGTTCTGTTTCTGTTCGGCTATTCCACCCAATGGCCTTACTGCAGTCTATAAGGAAACAGAAGACAGGACAGAACTTACAGCAGCTTATATTAAAGCAGGATTACAACAAAAAGAACGCTGCATCTGGATTGTCCCGGATCCCGAGAGTGCAGAATTAGCAAAAGATTTGCTTTCAAACTCAGAGTTAGATGTCGAAAGCTGCATAACGAAAGCCAGGCTTAAGATAATTCCCCTGCAGGAAACAGAAGCCCTTTCTGCCAAACAGCCAGAAACTTCAGGGATTTATTTTGATTGGAAAGCAGGGGCCCCCCAGAAAGAGATTATTAAGTTTATTCACACAGGAAACTGGCGATACCTGCGCATCAATCTTGAAGTTAAACCCGTCGGAAAGTCAATTACCAGCTCCCTTAAGGAACTAAGACGTATCCTTGCTGAAAATATGCCTGAAAAGAAAATCAGGCCACTCTTTATGATTAAAGAGGGAGATATTTCCTCAGGGGAGGTCTTCGACCTTATAGAAGCCGGGGAGAAATTGGTGATCAAAAAAGATGGGAAATGGAAATTTCTTCGAATAAAGCAAGAAAGTACGGACAAAAAATTTAAGACATTACTTGAGAGTTCAAGTGACTCTATTCTGATACATGACATGAAAGGCAGGGTCATGGAAGCAAACCATATAGCCTGCGAACTTTTCGGATATACACGCAGTAAAATGCTCGGAAAGCACATAAAAGATTTAAGGACTAATATCCACCTGACTGAATTCGGACAACAGATAGAGAAGCTAAAGCAAACAGGATATTTTACTTTTGAAATGGATTCCCTGAGGAGGGACGGCACGGTCACCCCTCAGGAAATCAATAACAGGCTAATTGAATACGAAGGAGAAGCAGCCGTAATATCCATAGGGAGGGATATTAGCCAACGCAGACGGGCCGAAAAAGCCCTGAAGGATTCCGAAAGAAAATATCGCATGCTTTTTGAAGAGTTTCCCGGAGGAATCGCCCAGTTCGACAAGTATGGAACTATTATCGTATGCAACGAAAACTTTGTAAACTTTACAGGCAGTAGTGAGAACGAAAAACTTATTTTCAATTTGTTGAACCCTCCAGAAGAGAAGAAGCCGGAAGAAAAAAGCTTTACATGCCTCCCCGAAGTTCCTCTCCATTGCGACATAAAATATATTTCCAGCCTTAAGAACGAAAGTATACCTGGTGAGATAACCTACAAGCCTCTTATTTCGGAAAATTCAAGATTTAACGGTGGCATTATTCTTGTGGAAGACCTGACTGAGGTAAAGAGGCTGGAAATTGTACGGCTTCAGCAGAGTGAAGCCCTTAAAAAAATGATAGATTCAATCCCAACGCCTGTATTCTGTAAGGATAAGAACGGAATTTATGTTGCCTGTAATCGGGCTTTTAAAACTTTTATTGGGTTAGAAAAAATAGATATCCTTGGAAAGTCACTATATGATTTTGCCCCCATAGAAATTGCCGAAAAATACCATCCTATGGATAAATCACTGGTAAAACAAGGAAAAAATCAGGTCTACGAGTCCTCTCTTAAATTTGCCGACGGCTCAATGCATCAAGTCATAATCAACAAATTTGTATTCAATGGCCTTATAGAGGAAGACTCCGTGCTCATCGGCATTATGATTGACATAACCGAACGCAAGCAAGCCGAAGAAAAATTGCTTCAGGCAAAAATGGCTGCTGAAACTGCAAACAGAGCGAAAACTACTTTCATTGTCAACATGAGCCACGAACTGAGGACTCCCCTAAACGCGGTTATAGGGTTCTCAGACCTCCTCTTAAGTGAGAATTTCGGGCCCCTTAACGAGAAACAAAAGAGGTATACTGAAAATATTTCAAACAGTGGAGCACATCTTCTTGACGTGATCAATAATGTTCTGGATATCTCAAAGCTTGAGCTGGGAAATATTGAGCTTTATTACGAAACAGTGAACATATCCGGAGTAATTGAAGAGGTTCAGAGAGTGCTTTATCCCATCTCAGCTGAGAAAAATATCAGCATAGAATATAATATTGAGCAGGGACTGAAAACCACAATTGCTGACAGGGTAAAGCTCAAACAGATCCTTTACAACATTTTGAACAATGCAATTAAGTTCTCATCCGAAGGCGGGAAAGTAAACATCACTGCAGAGCTTAAGGAAGACATGATTGAGATCAGTGTAAAGGATGATGGTATCGGCATAAATGAAGATGATTATGAAAGAGTTTTCCAGCCTTTCGTACAGATTGATGAGTCCATATCCAAGAAATATGAAGGAGTAGGGCTTGGGCTTGCACTCGTCAAAAAGTTTGTCGAACTCCACGGAGGAAAGGTATGGGTTAAAGCCAGCCCCGGGAAAGGCAGTACTTTCACCTTCAGAATTCCAAAAAGACCTGAAAACAAAATCCCGGAAAAGGAAGTCACGAATCCTTTACAGATCTTGTAGAACCCTGAAATTGAAAAGGAAAAAGAAACAGTTAGAGAAGAAAGAAAATTAAAGGTAATCGGAGAAAAATGAATAGAATTAGAGGGTAGAGGAAAAATAGGAAAAATAAAAAAAATAAAAAAATAAAAAAAGCCGAAGTTTTCATTATGGGCTCCGAATTACCAAACATTTGAGAACAACCTCAACCACAACTAACCCTAGCATCACCACCAAAAAAAGAATAAAAAGGTTGAGGATGATCTGGCCGACTTTTGTCCTGATTGCCGCCAGTTCATGCATATGGATTCCCATATATAAATATGAAAGGGACAGTATATAACCATATGGAAATTACCCTACTTCCAAATAGGTGCGCCTGAAAATCCGGTTAGAAAAGAAGTTTCAGGTTCTTACTCTTTTAGCGATTTACTCTGCACTGTAATTGATTTCTGACACTAATCAGCCATTTATTACTTATTACCACCATTAATGCTCTTCCAGTAATCATTTTTGATCTTTCAGGAATAATTTTGTATCATTTTCTTCAACTACCCTGACAAAATTCCTGTCTGAGAGATCTTCTTTTCCGGACCAGAAGATCGCTTTGTGGTATTTCCATACTTTAGGGTCAAACTCGAGAATCCCAACGTGGAGCGTTAGTTCAAGCAGGAACCAGTAAGTTGCAGCCAGGTGAACCAGACGGATAAGGCCCAATGCAGATACACCCAGATAAGGTGCGAAGTATCCGGCAATGGAGATGATCCACTGAGCTACAGGAAGCCCTAAAAGAGACCAGTTAAGGTTGTAAAGCACTATACCTGTGACAGCGATAAAGAAGATTGCCGTGCTTTCGATGATGATAAGTAGCTTGAGCATGGGGTGCAGTTTTGTTATGTAATGCCCTTCTTTTACATCATAGATGGTAAATGCCGGATACTCCCCCCTACCAAAGAAATTAAGGATAATTGCCTTCAGACGTTTTGCATCCTCGACCCCGAAAATGTAGCTTTCAAAAAAATGGTTGAAGCGGATCTTTAGACTGCACGTTCCCGGACACGAAAAGACATTATAAGGGACAAGAATCCAGTTTGCAACCAGGAAAAACGGGACTGAAATCATATGAAGGGTGCGGGCTGTATGAAACTCCATGAAATCCCAGCCGAGATAAATTTTAAGCCCGGTAACAACGAGAATCAGCATAGAGAGCAGGTGGACAAGGTGTGTCACCCGTTCAAGCAACGTATAGCGCTCAACGACCAGACTGTACTCCATACCCGGATTTTCTTTTTGTCCACCCATGTCCTCGCCCCCTGATCAGACCACCCTGAACTGCCCTTTTTGCTGCCCTTTGAGGTCAATAGCATGAATCGCACAGGCCAGACAGGGATCGTAAGATCGGGAAGTGTGAAGGATGCTGAGAGGGTTTGTATAATCAACTCCGAGCGCATTTTCTGCAGCCGAAATCTTTGAGCCTGAAAGAGCCTGCTCCACGGGGCCCGGAATTCCAGCGGAGTTTCGCGGTGCCATGTTCCAGGTGCTCGGCACAACAGCCTGATAGAGCGTGACTTTTGAGTCCGACCCTGTTTTTATCCAGTGCCCCAGAGCGCCTCTCGGAGCTTCCCAGAGCCCCATGCCTTCCGAATCCTTTGCCATTGAAAGATCGGTGGGAACCGCAAATTTTCCATTGGGGTTCAAATCCTCGGCCAACCATTTAATGAGTTCGGAAGACACCACCAGGATCTCCTGCATCCGGGCAAGCATTCGCAGGTAGGTATTGGTAATCGGGTAACCCTTTTCCCTGAACATCTCTGCGAGACCCGTGATAAGAGGATCTTTCATGACAAGCATACGGGAAAGAGGCCCAACCTCACAGGGGATTCCGTCGTAGTGAGGGGCTTTTACCCAGGAATACCGGCTTTCAACCCCCCGAGAATAATCTATTTCATCGGGTTCCGGTTCCGGCTGAGTGGTCCCTTCCAGAGGGGACCGGTCAGACTCGGAGTCCACGTAGAAGGAATGGGCAATACTCTCAGTAATTTTTCTGTGATCGAACTTCTGAAGCTCAAGATTTCCGTTCAGAAAACCCGAAGGAATAACCCTGGAATCGGGAGGGCTTGTAGGGTCATACCCATCTCCGAGTTCAGGCTTGAAGAAAAGCCCGTAAACAAGGTAACCAATCTTTGAGGGGTCACTGTACCCTCCTATCCGGTCAAGTTTCATACTCACCGGAAGCCCCAGGACTTCCTCGCCTATGAGCTCAGAGCCGAAAGCCGCGTACAGCGGGACATCACCCCAGCCTGCCGCATAGGAAAAGTCATTTGAAACGAGAGAAGCATCCACAAGTTCCTGCAGGCGGTCAACCACGAAACCTACAGCTTTTTGTGGGGAAGAGGCAAACCGCGTGTTTTCGACCCAGGTCTCAGGGGAAACTCCAAGAGCGACGTTCTCTACAAAATCCATAAATTTCCAGTAATAAGCAGCAAGCTGCCCTATATCTGCAGCGGTGGGCCCGTAGGTCACACCTCCGACATGCGCAGCGACAGAATGGGGCATCTTTGCTCCGAAGAGGGAAATAGCTTCATGCAGCCGCCGCTTTTCCCCGAGTGCGGCTACGTACCCGCTTCCAACCGGAATATCAACTCCATCGAGCCTGTAACTGATGGGGGCAAACCTTCCGAGCAGTTCGTCCCAGACAGCTTTTCCGGAATCTCCATAGTTTCCTAAAAGTGTTCTGTATGCGGGGTTTGCAAGATCCGGGCCCCAGAGGACGTAGACGTGAGTTGCGTGACTGGCTATTAGGTTCAAAGCCTGGTGGATGTTGCGCATTACAAGAGCGTCTTTGGGAACTGCATCCTCAACCCCGAAGAGCTGGTCAAGGGCATTTGCCGCTGCAATGGAGTGGGTAGTCGGGCAGACCCCGCAGATCCTCTGGGTAAGGAGGGCAGCGTCCCTGGGATCCTGGTTCTGGAGGAAGCGTTCAAAGCCCCTGAGCATGAGCCCCATACTCTGGGCTTCGGTAACTATCCCTTCCTCATTGACCTGGGTAGTAATCCGGTAGTGCCCTTCAATCCTGGTAAGCTGATCAACCGTAACCTCGACCATTTACTCATCCCCCTGATCTTTTTTTGCGGTCTCACTTTTTTCGTCCTCCTCGCTTTTTTCTTCCCTTTCTTCAGGCTGTTTTCCCTTTTCTTCAGGCTTTTCTTTTATGGCAATTCTCCGGACTGCATGGGCGCCTGCCGCAAGCAGGGAAGCCCCGATGGCAACTTTTGCGACGGTACCAATATTGATGCCTACAATCCCAACATCTTCAATTTCCTGGAAGAAGGGGCGTGAACTCTCTGGAAAACCCGGAGAGACACAGGAAATGCAGGGAGACCCTGACTGAGGGCAGAGGCTGTGGTAACCGTTCCAGCGGCGTATAGCACAATCCGCATGGGTGTATGGAGCCTTGCACCCCAGTTTCCAGAGGCACTTTGGGCCGCTGACCACAGTATCAAACTCCCCTTTGTCATAGTAGCCCCTCCTCGGGCAGTTGTCATGGATGACGTGATCCGGAGGGAAAAAGACCTTCGGACGCAGCCATTCGTCAAGCACGTAGGGAAGGTCGTCAGGGACCTTAATTTTCCCGAGCACAACTGCGGCAAGAGTAAGGAGCATCCAGTCCGGATGGGGAGGACAGCCGTTGATATTGATTACCGGTTTTTCAAGCCCGTATTCCGTGAGGATACCCCTGTCCCGGTCCTCCATGGTGAAGGCAACTCCCCTGAAGTCCATAAGGTCCCGGATCTCGCTGTCTGCTGAATTAACTCCGCCATTGGTTGCACACTGCCCCACAGCCACGATGAAAGCAGCATTTTCCGCAGCCCTCCGGAAAATATCCTTGTAGGTCTTCCCACCCAGGAAACAGTACTTGCCGGTGCCTTTCGGCCCGTTAGCAATTGCTCCTTCGGCAACAAGAATGTACCCTTTTTCCGCAATCACTTCTTCAAAAAGGATCTCGGAATTGAGTTCAGAAGTGCCTTCCATTTTTCCGTCCACGTAAATCCCCTGCTGGCCGAGCAGGACTTCGTGGTACGCAAGCCGAAGGTTAAGGCGAGAGAAGGCCTGAAGCACATCAGGCTCACCCCCATTCAACAGAGAAATTGAACAGCCGGTACATTCCCCGCCGTGGACCCAGACAATCCTGGTCTCCGCAAATTCCAGAGCTCGTACAATGTCGCCTCGATAGGTTTGCAAAAACAAAGATGCCCCAAGAGCCCCAATGGCTTTAAGAAAGGTACGCCTATCCATCTTCATGAAATCCAGATTCTTGAACCTGTCAAGATCCCCTTCCCCACTCATTCCACACCCCTCATGTAGAAATAGAATAATTTAGTGCAAAAGATAGTAGATAATATATCATTAATAGCAGACCCAATTGATAAAAAAGTAACTCAAAAAATAAGTACTCCATTATTGATAAGTTGATATTTTCCTGAAAACACTCTGATAATCGAATTTTGCTCTCATAAAAGGAAAGGTACTGAGGAAAAAGAAACCAGAAAGTAAAATAACAAAAACGGAAAGAAGAATTACAAAAAACAGAAAGAAGAATAAAAAAATTCAGATAAGCTCAGAGATTTCTTCCCTTATCAGCTTTATTGCTTCATCTACAGCCTTAAGGACTTCAGGACTGATATCCCGGGAGATTTCAGTAGCTAATTCTCCAATCTCTATTCCTATTACCACAATTTCCGGAAGGGACTGCACCTGTTCTCCAATTCTCAACACATCGGTAATTGTGAGATCGTGCACCGAGACCAGTGTGTGCGGCTCAGTGCCCTTTATCAGGTCCCTGCCTTCGATGCGGTGTACTGAACCTGTCCGGCTGCCTGTAAGGACTGCATCAACTATTATGACTTTTCTAGCATCGTCAAGCAGGTTCAGGAGGTCAAGCCCGCAGACCCCCGCATCTGCTATATCGAGGCCTTCAAGCCCTTCAAGTTCCGTTTTTTTAAGGGCTTCGATAACTTTCAGGCCGACGCCATCATCGCCCATTAGCGGGCTTCCGCAGCCCAGGATCCTTACAGGAGCATGTAATATAGACATATTTTCACGTTACGAAGTTGAACATCTGTTTTTCATTCTTTTCTAGCAGCTTTCTATGCCTATATTACATTTTTCCCGGACTTTGGAATTCCTCTGGCATTAATCTTTTACGACTTCAGAAGGCGTATCGGACGATTCGTGCCAGATCTCACTGTCAGAAAGTTGTTTTGGTTTGGGTTTAACGATTTCTGCGTAACGGGAATCTGAAAGGTCCTCTTTTCCGGACCAGAAGATTGCTTTGTGATTCTTCCAGACATGCGGGTTAAACTCAAGGATACCCACGTGGACAACCAGTTCAAATACAAAAAAATACGTCATTACCAGGTGGAGAGCCCTGTAAAACTGCAGGGAAGACATATTGAAAGCAGGTGCAACCAGGTCTCCTGCCGTAAGGATCCATGACCCTATAGGGAGGCCTAAGAGTGCCCAGTCAAGCCTGTAAATGACAATACCTGAAACGGCAATCACGAAGATAGCGGTGCCTTCGAGCACAATAAGGATCTTCATTAAGGGGTGGAGTTTGGTCTTATAGTGTCCCGACACCTCATCATAAATGGTGAATGCGGGGTACTCACCCTTTCCGAAGAAATTGAGGATTATTGCCTTCAGGCGCTTTGCATCTTCAGGACCGAAGACGTAATGGTCCATGAAATGTGCAATTTTTTCCTGAACTCCACCTTCACTTGAAGAGAAGATGTTGTACGGAATAAGGATCCAGTTCACTGCAAGCAAAGCAGGAACTGTGATCATGTGAAGGGCGCGGGCATTGTGGAAACTCATAAAGTCCCAGCCTGCGTAGATTTTTAACCCGGTAATGATGAGCACCAGCATTGAAATAGCGTGGATGGTATGGGCCGTCCTGTCAAGGACGGTATACCGCTCAACAACCATCGGGTTGTCTTTGGATTTCATTTATAGGTCATCTCCTTATACTATTCTTAAAGTACGTGGAGCGTTTTTCCCGGTTAGGTCAATGGTATGGACTGCGCATGAAACACACGGGTCATAGGACCTACCGATATGGAGGATGTTAACAGGATTGGTGTAATTGACACCAAGAGCATTGTCTACGGCATTGATTTTTGCCCCTATCAGAGCCTGCTCAAGAGGACCGGGTACGCCTGCACCATCTCTCGGGGAGAGGTTCCAGGTGCTCGGAACTACAGGCTGGTAGGTGATAACCTTAGAGTTGCTGTCAGTGGAAACCCAGTGCCCGAGAGCACCACGTGGAGCTTCCCAGAGACCCATGCCTTCCGAATTCTTTGCCATTGAAAGGTCGGTGTCAACAGCAATCTTGCCGTTAGGATCGTAATCGACAGTTACCCACTTAAGGAGCTCGTTTGCGAGAATTGCGGTTTCCTGGATACGAGCCATCATTCTTGTGTAAACGTTAGCTGCAGAGTAACCTTTCTCGTTAAAGGCCAGAGCAAGTCCGGTCACGAGCGGCTCTTTAGCTGCAAGCATACGTGCAAGAGGCCCAACCTCACAGGGAGTTCCGTCATATCTCGGAGCCTTATTCCAGGTGTACCTGCTCTCGGAGCCCTGGTCAAAGCGGATTGCCTCGGGATCGGTAAACGGATTGGTTTCACCTTTTGAGGGGTGGAGGTCAGCTGTGTCATCATAGAAGGCGTGAGCAACGCTTTCAGTAATCTTGCTTGCATCAAAATTCTGATATTCGAGGCTTCCGGTCACAACACCTGAAGTCAGGAAGCGGTCTCCTGCAGGGCTGTTCGGATCATATCCGTCCCCATTCTCAGGTTTGTAGAACCCACCGTATGAAAGGAAGGCGATCTTTGAGGGGTCGCTATATCCGCCTATTTTGTCGTGCTTAAGGCTTGCAGGAAGACCAAGCAGAGCTTCTCCAACAAGTTCGGAACCAAAGGCTGCATAAAACTCTGCATCTCCCCAGCCGGCTTCCCTGGAGAAGTCATTTGAGGCTACGGATTTCTCAACAAGGCCTTTGAGGTGTTCAACCACGAAGCTTACTGCCTTCTGAGGGGAGCTTGCATTGTAAGTGTTTTCAATCCAGGTATCGAATGGAACCTTCAAAGTGTAATTCGAAACGAAGTCCATGACCTGAAGATAATAAGAGGAAAGTTTGCCAATATCTGCCACGTTTGGCTTGTAGGTATATCCGCCCGGATAGGATGTGACCTGGTGGGGCATTTTTCCGCCGATTACTGCAATTGCTTCCTGAAGGCGTTTCTTTTCAGGAATTGCTGCAAGGTAGGAGGACCCTACAGGCACGGATTCCCCGTCGATCTTGTAGCTGATCGGGGCAAATCTGCCGACCATTTCTTTCCAGACGGCATTTCCGGTTTCCCCGAGAGGGGTAAGGACATCACGGTATGCAGGGTTTGCAAGGTCAGGGCCCCAGAGTATGTATATGTGGGTTGCATGGCTTGCAATGAAGTTTAAAGCCTGGTTAATGTTCCTTGCTACAAGTGCATCTTTTGGAATCGTATCAGCCACACCGAAGAGCTGGTCAAGGGCATTGGCGGCTGTGAGGGAATGAGAAGTAGGACATACCCCGCAGATCCTCTGGACAAGAAGGGCTGCATCCCTCGGGTCTTGATTCTGCAGGATGCGTTCAAAGCCTCTGAACATGAGGCAGGAACTCTGGGCATCAGTTATAACGCCCTCAGCATTTACTTCAGTGGACAGGCGAAGGTGACCTTCAATTCTTGTTAAGGGGTCGACTGTAACGTTTACCATTTTTTACTCACTCTCCTTTCATTCTCCGAACAGCATGTACCCCTGCAGCTACGGTAGCAGCACCGACTGCAACCTTGGATAATGTGTCAATATTTGCCCCAAGAAGCACGCCCTTGTCTTCAGCTTCAACATAAAAAGGCCTTGATGAGTCAGGGAAGCCGGGTTCAACGCAGGCAATACAGGGGGAACCTGCCTGAGTACACATACTTACAGAACCATTCCAGCGGCGAATGGCGCAGTCTGCGTGAGAATAAGGAGCTTTACAGCCTAATTTCCAGAGGCACTTTTCTCCGCCAATCTGCTCATCGAACTCTCCACGGTCATAGTAGCCGCGGCGAGGGCAGTTTTCATGCACTGTGTGGTCGGGAGGGAAAAAGACCTTGGGCCTTCCGTACTGGTCAAGGATGGTCTCCAGGTCTTCGGGAACCTTAATCTTGTTAAGGATTATCGCACCTACGGTAAGGAGAATCCAGTCCGGGTGTGCAGGACAGCCAGGGATGTTAATTACGGGCTTGTGGATCCCAAGCTCTGTGAGCATGCCTTTTGAGCTATCTTCCTTTGTGAAAGCCACTCCCCTGTAATCCGTAACCTGGGAAACAGCGCTGTCAGCGCAGGCAATTCCCCCATAAGTGGCACAGGTTCCAACTGCAAGGATAGCGTTGGCACGTGTTGCAGCTTTTGCAAAGAGCTCTTTGAAAGTCCTGTTCCCGATAACGCAGTAGCGCCCCGAGCCATCCGGACCGTTTGCAATTGCGCCTTCCACGACAAGGATATAGTTGCCTTCTTCGATAAGTTCGTCAACGAGAAGCTCGGAGTTCAGTTCAGAGGTGTTTACAGGCTCGCCATCGACAAATAGCCCCTGCTGGGCAAGAAGAGTTTCATGGTAAGCAATGTTGACATTGAGCTTGCTGATTGCCTGGACAATATCAGGATTGCCTCCGTTTAAAATGGATTCGGAACAGCCAGTGCACTCAGCACCGTGAAGCCAGATAATCTTTGTCTCTGCAAACTCAAGCGCACTTGCGATCTCTGTTTTATAGGTGCCAAGAAATGTAGTTGCGCCAAGCACGCCTACAGCCTTCATGAAAGTACGCCGGTCTAGTTTTAAAAAATCTAAACTATCCAGTGTACGAATAAGATTTTTCATTCCAGTACTCATCTCTACCACATCTTGTTTTTTACCCAAAATATATGTACTAAAGAAAGATTTAATTTAAATTTGTTATAATTATATAATCATGTATATAAATATACCAATAATGTTTTCAATGAGGGAATAGTATTTAAGGATTTTTACACTATAGAATAAATATATTAATGATGTAAAAGAAGTTTGATTTCAGTCGAATACCCAGCTAGCTTGCTGCGGGGATGGAAAACTTCCCCGAGAACCGTTAGTGATAATACGATTTATCGATTCCATTTTTTGTTTGTTAACTTCTGCTCGAACTAAGTCGTATTAGGGTTATTGTTTATTTTTATGGCATTTGGAGGGAGTGCAAACATACCCCGTTGTTTGCAGCGGAGTGCTCCAGCACAACTTAGATTAAATATAAATCTTGAATTAAATTAACCTTAATAATAGTCAAAACGGGTTATCGAACATTGTAAAAATAATTTCCTAAGTCGGCTCAAAAATAAGAGCAAAAAACAGGTATCAATTTTGAAGGCGAAATTAAAAACAAAAAAGATATAATAGAGAACTATACAATTGCGCAAAATAATATTCACCAATACACTTTATTATAAAGCCCAGGGATTTAGTTCCCGGCATATTCTAGCATACTAACCCTGAGAATTTGAGTATCAATTCAAATGACAAGTAATCGCATTAAGGCCAGTCCTCTTAAAGTATTGTTCTTAAAATATTGTTCTCAAAGTATTGTTCTCAAAGTATTGTTCTCAAAGTATTGTTCTCAAAGTATTGTTCTCAAAGTATTGTTCTCAAAGTATTGTTCTCACTGAAAATTAGATATCGTAATTATCAGATTTTGAAAAGAAAAATATGGACGAAAAACAGTAGAGGTAATATGTGTATAGCTATTCCAGGAAAAATCAAGGCCATAGTCAACGAAAACACTGCCACGGTTGATATGGGTGGGATCTGCAGAGATGTAAACATGGACCTGCTTGGAGGTGCCAGTGAAGCTCTGCTAGGGAAATATGTCCTTGTCCATGTAGGATACGCAATATCTGAAATCTCAAAAGAAGAGAGTGAAGAAACCATGCGTCTCCTCAGGCAGATATCAGGCCTTGAAGATTCGGATATCTCTGAAACGAGGTCCTCCGAAGAAACGGACGTTGAGTGAAATGAAAAACGAGGATTCTTCTTTAAAGCCCAGTATGCCTGAACTTGAAAAAAAGCTTCTGGAAAGAATTCAAGCCTCCGGAATCTCACTCCGTGTAATGCATGTCTGCGGTACGCACGAAAGGACTATAGCAAAATACGGGCTCAGAAGCGTGCTCCCACAGAATATAGACGTAATAAGCGGGCCCGGATGTCCCGTATGCGTCACTCCCGAAAAAGACATTGACATTGCGATTGCTCTTGCAAAGAGTGGAACAACTGTAGTCACTTTCGGGGATATGATGAGGGTCCCTGGTTCGGCAGAAAGCCTGCTGGATGCAAAGTCTGAGGGAGCAGACGTAAGGATGGTGTACAGCATTGATGATGCCGTATCCCTTGCAAACAAAAAACCTGAGCTCGAAGTGGTCTTTTTCGGAGTCGGCTTTGAGACCACGGTCCCTGCTAATGCAGCTGCCCTTCTCAGAAATCCGCCCGAAAACTTCAGCCTCCTTGCCTCCCAGAAACAGACTCCTCCAGCAGTCGAACTTCTTGCCAGCGATGCCGAAGTTGATGCTTTTATTGCCCCAGGGCATGTAGCAACCATTATAGGGACAAAGCCTTTCGAACATCTTGCAGAAAAAGGCTTTCCTGTTGTTGTGAGCGGGTTTGAGGCAAGAGATATCCTCCTCGGAATAAACCTGCTCCTGGCACAGGCAGAGAAAGGAGTCTCAAGGGTAGACAATGGATATCCAAGGGTCGTAAAGCCAGAAGGGAACACAATAGCCCTGAAAATGATGAATGAGGTATTCGAAACCTCGGAGTCCGAGTGGAGGGGAATTGGAAATATAGAGGGTTCGGGGCTAGTGCTCAGGAAAGAGTATGAGGAAAAAGACGCCTCAAAGAAGCATGAAGACCTTTATTCTGCTTCCCTTGCAGAGATAAGGGCAAAAGCGGAGAAAAAGGATAAGAAGCGCTGTATCTGTGCAGCTATCCTCACAGGGAAAGCAAAACCATCCCAGTGCCCCAACTTCGGGAAAGACTGCACCCCGAAAAATCCGACGGGACCCTGTATGGTCAGTCAGGAAGGTATGTGCTACAACTGGTTCAGGTACTCGCGGGAAGGAGGAAGCAGGCTTGCATGAGTATTCCATCGCCTGTGAGATCTTTGAGCAGGTAATAGCAACTGCCGAAGCTCACGAAGCCCAGGAAGTCAGGCATGTAATCCTGGAAATGGGGAGGCTTGCCCATACAAATCCGGAGCAACTGAGCTTCTGTTTTAAGGCCATTGCCGAAGGGAGCATTGCTGAAAATGCGGAGTTCATTGTAGAGATGATCCCACCCTCCCTGGAATGCGAGTGCGGATACACCGGCACTGTGGATGAAACACAGATAGGAAAGGATGGCGAACTCCGAAGCGAACTTCTGGAATACATCGCAGCGCTTGAATGCCCTGTATGCGGAAAAAATGCTCGCATCACAGGGGGCAGAGAACTGATTATAAAAAGCATTGATATTGAGACAGAAGTAGAAAAGTGAACCTCCAGGCAGACAAATATATAAATGTAGTAAAAGGTAGCAGGTCTATCAAATATAGTCACTTAAAAATACTCATTTCAACTCTCATTCAAACATACTACCTAAACATTCAAACATACCTATCTAAACAGACATCCTGATCCGTAAAATTTAATTCACAAACAACAAACGGATTTTTTCATCGAGATAATCAAGCAACCCCGAGTGATGTTTATGTTAATGCATGTAATCCACATGGGACACGATGTGTTCAAGGCAAATGATAAGATTGCCGAAAAAAACAAGACGGCCCTTGACAAACACGGAGTCTTCTCAGTCAACGTTATGGGAGCCATCGGGTCAGGAAAGACCACTCTGATCGAAGAGGCAGTCAGGTACCTCAAAGAAAAGTACAGAACAGTGGTAATCGCAGGTGACGTCATCGCAGAGATGGATGCCTCACGTTTCAGGAAACTCGGGGTGCAAACAATCCCTGTAAACACTGGAAAGGAATGCCACCTGGACGCAAAACTGGTGGAGAAAGCCCTCGATGAGATCGACCTTGACAATACGGATCTCCTTATTATTGAAAATGTGGGCAATCTGATCTGCCCTGTAGACTTCAAGCTTGGAGAACACCTCAGGGTGGTTGTGGTGAGCGTCACTGAAGGAGACGATATTATCCTCAAGCATCCTATGATTTTCAAAACTGCAGAACTTGCGGTAATAAATAAGGTTGACATTGCACATGCAGTTGACGTTGACGCCGAGAAAATGAGGGATGACATCCTTTCCTTAAACCCTGATGTGCCGGTCATCCTTACTTCAAAGCACGACTGGGAGAGCCTTGAGACCTGGATAAGCTTTATTGAACTTGGAATCGGAAGAGCACAGGAAGCTCAGAGAAAGTAAAGCAATTCAAAGCGGTTTAAACGCGGATAAAAGTAAAAGGAGACCGGATATGAAAGCAAATGCCATTTCCCTGGAACACGGTGCAGGCGGAGAGGTAATGCAGGAGCTTATAGGGGAGATTATCCTTAAAAACTTCCGCAACAAAAGCGCAGGCTCAATAGGCCTTGAAAGCCTAGATGACGGGTCTACGGTCAGACTTGAGAACTTTAACCCCGCTTCCGAACTTGTGCTGACAACGGACAGCCACGTGATAACCCCTGCTTTCTT
Organism: Methanosarcina sp. 1.H.T.1A.1; assembly: GCF_000979295.1. Classification (NCBI taxonomy): domain Archaea; kingdom Methanobacteriati; phylum Methanobacteriota; class Methanomicrobia; order Methanosarcinales; family Methanosarcinaceae; genus Methanosarcina; species Methanosarcina sp. 1.H.T.1A.1. Next base: position 69,660 of record NZ_JJQY01000159.1, read on the forward strand.
CCCGGACACCAATATAGGACGTCTGGCAGTTTCAGGCACCATCAACGACCTCACGGTGATGGGAGCAAAGCCCCTTGCCCTTACCTGCGCAGTCATAGTCCCTGAAGGTTTTCCAATTCATGAGTTTGAAGAGATAATCAAAACAATGGACAAAACTGCTGCGGAAGTTGGAGTTCCTATAATTACAGGCGACACAAAAACCGTGGAAAAAACTGCCCTTGACTCAATCATCCTGAACACAGCAGGCCTTGGAATAACGGACAGCCCTGTTAGGGACTCGGGACTGAAGCCAGGAGACCGGCTCCTTGTCACAGGCACGATCGGTGACCACGGGATCTCTCTTATGGCTCACAGGGAAGGTTTTGACTTCGATACCGACCTTGTCTCGGACTCCGCGCCCCTCTGGAAACTCATAGAACCAATCCTGAAACTCCGGACGCCGGAAGGGGAACCGGTAATTACAGCTATGAAAGACCCTACCCGCGGAGGGCTTGCAAACGCCCTCAACGAAATGGCAGCAAAAGCCGGAACAGGGATCCTCCTCGAAGAAGACCTGATCCCCTTCAAGCCCGCAGTCACTGCAGCCTGCGAAATGCTGGGCCTGGACCCCCTCGAAGTTGCAAACGAGGGAAAGGCGGTAATCGGAGTCAAAGCCGGCTTTGAAGAAGAAGTCCTCTCCATCCTCAGAAAGCACCCCTATGGCAAAGACGCAGCCCTTATCGGAGAAATTACTGCGGAAAACAAAGGCGAAGTAATCCTGAGAAACCGCTTCGGCGGCATGCGCTATGTGGACGTGCCGGCTGGAGACCCGATACCAAGAGTCTGTTAATCGAGTTGCGATGTAATCACAAAAAAATCGGAGATTTTCTTGGAGTTGCGATGTAATCATAACAACCCTCAATCCTTTTCACTCGCTTCGCCCTCTCAAGCGGACTTATTTACTCTTTTTTCCTTTTTGATTTCGGCCTCTTTTTGTCATCATCCCTCACCATATTTGGTCAGGTTTTGGAATTGAAGCCGGAATGAATCAAAAAGAAGGGACATCATGAAAATTATTAAACATAAAGGAAAAATTTCCCAGATAAGAGCAGTTCTCCGGAAAAACAGCAAGAAGCCATGAATTTGGAAAAACCAAAAACACATTGTTGCTGAGCTCCACTGCATTTTTGCCTGCCTGAGGAACTCCCAAAAATCTCTCTTTTGCTTTTTTGTACAGAATATGCCCTGTTGTAGCAAATATAATTCCTTTTTAGAGGGATATTTTTTCAAATTTTTATAAAGAGACATTTATATAAGTTTGATAGTTTATATTAATTAAGAAGATAATGGTTTTTTTGCGATTAGCAATAAATTTTATTCACCATTTTCTGTGTAAGAACGCTCAAGATCCTGAAATATCCAACTGAAAATAACCTTGGGGGGTTACATGACAAAAGAAGAGATTTTGAAAGGGTTAGCGGATGCTGTCATTGAAGGAGACGACGATACAGCGGTAGAGCTTGCAAACCAGGCTCTTAAGGAAGGGGTTGATGCACGCGAGGCAATCATAAACGGGCTTGCAAGGGGAATGACAGTCATGAGTGAGAAATATGAACGAGGTGAAGCTTTTGTTCCCCAGCTGATGATTTCTTCGAGTGCGATGTATGCGGGGATGGACGTCCTTATTCCTCATGTGAAAGTCATAGAGGCAGAACGACCTTCAACTGCAGTGATCGGGACCATCGAGGGAGATGTGCACGACATTGGCAAGAACCTTGTTAAGACAATGCTTACTGCGGCCGGATTTAACATGATCGACCTGGGCGCGGATGTTCTAGTCAGCAAATTCGTTGAAACCGCAAGGGAACACAAAGCCGACCTGATCTCGATGAGTGCTCTTATGACCACCACCATGGTCGGGATGGAGAAAGTGATAGAACAGCTTCAGGAGGAAGGGATCAGGGATGCCGTAAAGGTCATGATCGGAGGTGCTCCGGTTTCGGAAAAGTTTGCACACGCCATTGGGGCCGATGCCACACAGCCCGATGCTGCCGCTGCCGTAGAGTGGGCACTTGAAGCCGTAAAAGAGCTTGAGCCCGTGGCTGACCGGTGGAGTGAGGAAAAGATCAGCCTGACCAAACGGAAATACATGGATATCCTGGCAAAAAGGAAAGTATCGGTCGGAGTCGACGTAGGCAGGATGACGGCTGAAAAGATCATAAAAGAGTTTGAGAGCGTGAAGGTCAAGGCTAAAGAAGCGATGACCCACATCGATCGGTCCTTTGGGGCCCTCCAGGACAAGAAAGTGGACCGCCTGCCGGTGTATCCGCTTGCCTGCGGCGTCCTCCGAAAATTCGTGCCTGCGTCCTACAGGGAATACACAACAGTCCCCGAGAAGTTTGCAGCAAGCGCCTATGCAGGGGTAAAGTACCTGGACCTTGATATGTTCGTGGGGCTTGCCGACCTCTCGGTGACCTCCGCAGATCTCGGCTGTAAGATTACGATCCCAGACGAAGACACACCTGCCTCAGCTGGGCATCTGGAGGCCTATGAAAAGATTGAGATCCCCGAGATAAAGGAAGGTACCCGGGCCTATGGAATGATCCAGGCTACCAAACAGGCAAGGGAAAAACTGAAAGAACTTAACGCGCCGATGGTTGGTTTCCAGGAAGGCCCGCTTCTGACCCTGACCCAGCTGATGGGAGCAAGCCGCGTCTTTATGGATATGCAGACCAATCCAAAGGTTGTGCTGGAAGCCGTGGAAAAGTGTGCGGATTATGTTTGTGCGGTTACGGAGAGGTTCTTTGAGGAGGATGCCTGTGACGGGCTCTGCGTGGATAACCTCTGGTCCAATAACGTCATCATGAGTTACGATGATTACTGGAAGTTCGAAGGGGAACTCGTCTCCAGGAGGCATGTCCCACTCTTTAAAAAATATAACCAGCCTTACATCATCCACAGCTGTGCCGATGCCGTTCACTACGACATCCAGATCAAAAACTTCGGGACTGCCCTATTCAGCTATGCCTACTACCCGAGCTTGAAGGAAAAAGGCTCCAAGAACTATGCCGACCTCATCCCCAGGTACGGGGACATCTGCTGCATGATGGGAGAAGTCAACCCGGTACAGTTCATGGACAATTCGCCTGAAAGCGTCCAGAAGATAAAGAACGATACCGAGACCCTGCTCCGTGACGTCTTGCCTGTCCTGAAGGAAAACGGGAAGCAGTCCAAGTATATCATGTCAACGGGGTGTGAGGTACCTCCGGGAGCTCCCCTGGATACTGTGCAAGCCCTGTCTCTTATACACATCTGACGCTGCCGACGAAT
>NZ_JJQY01000011.1:0-13411 GCF_000979295.1 Methanosarcina sp. 1.H.T.1A.1
TAAGTGCGCCTTTGTAGAGCTTCACTTTCACTGTGCCTGTGACCCTTTCCTGGGACTTGTCGATAAAGGCGTTGAGGTCGGCAAAGAGGGGATCGTCCACAAGGCCGCCGTATGCCATTTCGGACCACTGCTCTTCAACGGTCTTCTTGAACTTCAGTTCCCCGCGGGTCAGGACGAGTTTCTCGAGGTCGGCGTGGGCTGCGAGGAGGACGGTTGCAGCCGGGTGCTCGTAATTCTCGCGGGCTTTTAAGCCAAGGACACGGTCTTCGATCATATCGGTTCTGCCGACGCCGTTCTCGCCTGCAATTCCGTTCAGCTTCTTGATAAGGGCGTAGCCGCCGAGCTTTTCGCCGTCAAGGGAAACCGGGACTCCGGCTTCAAAGGCGATGTCAACGATCCTGGGTTCGTTGGGGGCATCTTCTGCGGATTTGGTCCACTCGAAGATCTCTTCCGGCGGGACGAAGGATGGGTCCTCAAGCCTTCCGCCTTCGATGCTGCGGCTCCAGATGTTTTCGTCAACGCTCCAGGGTTTGGATTTGGTGGCTTCGACAGGGATGCCGTGCTCTTTTGCGTAGTTGATTTCCCATTCGCGGGTCAGGTTCATCTCACGCATCGGGGCGATAACGTCCATGTCGGTCTGGCGGAAGACGGCTTCGAAACGGAGCTGGTCGTTTCCTTTTCCAGTGCAGCCGTGGGCAAGGGCAACTGCGCCTTCTTTTATGGCAGCTTCGACCACTTTCTTGGCGATCAGCGGGCGGGCGACCGATGTGCCCATAACATAGCCTTCGTAGTTTCCGTTGGCTTTGATCAGGGGGAAGATGTAATCTCTTACGAACTCTTCCTTTGCATCGATAGTATAGTGCTTGTTGCTGATCTTCTCGGCTTTCACATCAGCTTTCCTGATCTCTTCCTCGGGCTGGCCTACATCGACCGAAATTGTGATTACTTCATCGTACCCGTACTTTTCCTTGAGGATGGGGATGCACACCGAGGTGTCAAGCCCACCGGAATATGCAAGTGCAACTTTCTTTACCATGCTTTTACTACCCCTTGTTTGGCGGATTTATGATAAGAACGAATAATTAACGTGTTAATGAATTAACAGTCAATGGATTAACAGTCAATGAATTAACAGTCAATGAATTAACAGTCAATGAATTAATAAGTTTTATAAGTATTATAATTTTAATAATTTTGGGAGCAATATGCTGAGTCCGGATAAATTTGACAGCTAACGGGCTGGTAAGTTTAAATATTGATTATCTTTTGCCGGAGGATGGAAAGCCACCCTGCCGGCTCCGATTCTCACTTAATTTCTTCCGTTAGCGCAATGGTTTTTCTTCAGCAGCTACTCTACTGGCAGGTTTTTTCAGGTCTTTTTCTTTTACCTTACTGCCCCATCTCTTTATGATACTCGTTGATGGATTTGATTGTCAGTTCCTGTCCGTTTTTCATGGTCTCAATGGCATCGGCTGCAGCAACTGCTGCCTGGATGGTGGTAATGTAAGGGACCTTGAAGTCAACAGCTGCCCGCCTGATCCTTGAGCCGTCCTTACGTGACTGCTTGCTTGTGGGGGTGTTGATGATCAGGTCAACTTCGTCCCTGCGCATCATGTCTATGACGTTCGGGCTTCCGTCGTGGATCTTCTTTACAGTGTCCATGAAGACCCCGTGCTGTGCAAGGTAGTTTACAGTACCGCGTGTGCCCATGAGTTCGAGGCCTGCTGCCTGCAGTTTCTTTGCAACTTCCACAAGTTGGGGTTTGTCTGCTTCCCTGATAGAGAGGAAGACCTTTCCTGTAAGGGGCAGGAGGTTGTCAGCTGCAAGCTCTGCCTTATAGTATGCCCTTCCGAAATCGTAGTCAATGCCCATGACCTCTCCGGTACTCTTCATCTCGGGTCCGAGTACGGGATCTGCTCCCGGCAGTTTGTCAAAGGGCAGGAGGACTTCTTTGATCGAGACATGTTTGGGCTTTGGCTCGTCCGTGTAGCCCAGGCTCTTTAAGCTGTGCCCGGCAATCACTTTGGCTGCAATCTTTGCAAGAGGGAGACCGACAGCTTTTGAGACGAAAGGAATTGTCCTGCTTGAACGCGGGTTTGCTTCAAGCACAAAGACCTTTCCGCCTTTCTCTGCCATCTGGATATTAATCAGGCCCTTGACCCTGAGGCCCAGAGCAATCTTCCGGGTGTAGTCCCTTACCTGGTTAAGCACTTCGGGGGAGAGAGACTGGGGCGGGATAACACAGGCCGAGTCTCCTGAATGTATGCCTGCTTCCTCAATGTGCTCCATGATTGCCCCGATAAGTACATCTTTCCGGTCGCAGACCGCATCCACATCGATTTCGCAGGCGTCTTCCAGGAAGTCATCGATAAGGATGGGGTGTTCCGGAGAGACCCTGACTGCCTCTTTCATGTAGCGTTCAAGGTCGATTTCGTCATAAACGATTTCCATTGCCCTGCCGCCGAGCACGTAAGAGGGGCGCACCAGTACCGGGAAACCGATCCTTTGTGCAACCTCGATTGCTTCCGGCTGCGAAGTTGCATATCCGCCTTCCGGCTGGGGGACGCCAAGCTTCTGCATAAGGAGGTAGAACTTTTCCCTGTCTTCGGCAAGGTCCATATCCTCCGGGTCAGTGCCCATGATCACGGTATCAAGGTCGGTCCTGCGCTTCAACTCCTTTTTCAGGGGGAGTGCAAGGTTGACCGAGGTCTGTCCTCCGAACTGCACAAGGACACCGTCGGGTCTCTCACGTTCGATTACGTTCATAACGTATTCCATGGTGAGGGGTTCAAAAAAGAGCTTGTCCGAGGTGTCAAAGTCAGTTGACACGGTTTCAGGGTTGTTGTTAATGATGTGGGTCTCTATGCCCTCTTCCCTGAGTGCGGTTACTGCATGGACGGTACAGTAGTCGAACTCTATTCCCTGCCCGATCCTGATCGGCCCTGCTCCGAGGATGAGGATTTTCTTCCGGTCGGTTGGGGTTGTCTCGCAGGTGTCTTCGTAAGTAGAATAGTAGTAGGGAGTTGCTGCCTGGAACTCGGCTGCACAGGTATCCACCATCTTGAAGGTAGCAAGAATTCCGGCTGCATGCCTGAGGTCGCTTATTTCCTGCCTGGTTTTTCCCGTCAGCTCTGCAAGGCGGCTGTCAGGGAAACCCATCCTCTTTACTTCGCGCAGGAATTCGGGAGTGAGTTCTTCTACACGGATGCGCTTTTCCATATCCACGATATTCTTCATCTTTGAGAGGAAGAAGGGGTTGATGCCCGAAAGTTCGGCAATTTCCTTTACCGACATTCCTCTCTCAAGCGCGTGGAAGATCACAAAAAGGCGTTCGCTTGTGGGAGTCTTGAGGAGAGTTTTGATTTCAGGCTCTTCCCAGCGTTTTATTCCCAGCTGGGAGTCAATGTCAAGAGACTTGAAAGCCTTCAGGAGGGACTCTTCAATTGTCCTGCCTATTGCCATGATTTCTCCCGTACTTTTCATGGCTGTGGTCAGGGTCTTGTCTGCGGTGGTAAACTTGTCAAAAGGCCACCTGGGAATCTTTGTGATCACGTAGTCCAGAGCCGGCTCAAAAGAGGCAGGGGTGCTCATGGTAACGTTGTTTATGATCTCATCAAGTGTCATTCCGATTGCAATCTTTGCAGTAACACGGGCAATCGGGTAGCCTGTAGCTTTGGATGCAAGGGCTGATGACCTGGAAACCCTCGGGTTTACCTCGACAATGCGGTAGTCGCCTTCCTTTAAGGCGTACTGGATATTGCACCCTCCTTCGATCTTGAGGGCACGTATAATCTTAATAGAGGCACTTCTGAGCATCTGGTGCTCTGCGTCGGTCATTGTCTGTGAGGGGGCAACAACTGCCGATTCTCCTGTGTGCACGCCCATGGGATCAATGTTTTCCATGTTACAGATCACGATACAGGAATCATTTGCATCCCTCATGACTTCATACTCGACCTCTGCCCAGCCGAGCACGCTTTCTTCAATAAGTACCTGATTAATGCGGCTGCGCCTGAGCCCGCGTTCCGTAATCTCAAGGAGCTCTTCTTTTGTGCGAGCAATTCCGCCGCCAGCACCGCCAAGGGTGTAAGCCGGGCGGACGATAAGGGGCAGGCCGAGTTCCCCGACAACCTCTTCGGCTTCTTTTAAGGAATGGACTGCGCGGCTTAAGGGAACCTTTTCCCCGATACTCAACATGGTTTCCTTGAAGAGTTCCCTGTCTTCCGTGTTTTTGATAGCGTCAACAGGAGTTCCCAGGATCCGGACACCATATTTTTCAAAGACGCCCATTTCTGCAAGTTCACTGGTAATATTAAGGCCTGTCTGCCCGCCAATGCCTGCAATGATCCCGTCAGGGCGCTCTTTTTCTATTATTCTTTCCACAATCCTGGCATCAAGGGGCTCGATATAGACCGAATCAGCCATTTCGGGGTCGGTCATAATGGTTGCAGGGTTTGAGTTTACAAGCACAACCTGCAAGCCTTCTTCTTTTAAGGACCTGCAGGCCTGGCTTCCTGAGAAGTCGAACTCTGCAGCCTGTCCGATTGTGATCGGCCCGGAGCCTATAAGCAAAACTTTTTTTATGTCCTCGCGTTTTGGCATCAGAGATCCCCTCCGAGGACCTTTACAACCTTGCCGAAGAATGTCTCCTCGGTATCCATGGGCCCCGCCTGGGCTTCAGGGTGGAACTGCACACTGAAAATGTCCAGGTCTTTGTGGGAGACCCCTTCAACGGTTTTGTCGTTTGCGTTCAGGTACTTCACATAGAGCCCTGTCCCTTCAAGGGAATCCGCATCCACGGCATATCCGTGGTTCTGGGAGCTTATGAAAATCTTGTTTTCAATAAGGTCCTTTACTGGCTGGTTTCCTCCCCTGTGCCCGAACTTAAGCTTGTAAGTCCTGGCTCCCATTGCAAGGGAAATAATCTGGTGTCCGAAACAGATCCCGCAGACCGGAATTGTGCCTGCAAAAGCCTTTACGGCGTTGATCGCGTCTGTTGCTTTTTCCGGATCTCCCGGACCATTTGAGATAAAGAGAAGATCAGGCTCGTAGCCTGCAATTTCTGTGGGTTTTGTGGTTGCAGGGACCAGTGTAAGGTCAATTCCCCTTTTATGCAGGTTGTTTATGATGTTCCTTTTTATCCCAAGGTCAACTACAACTGCATGTTTGGGTTTACCGCTGCCCTTCCAGGCGCCTTCCGCTCCGGGGATAAAGTGGGGTTCCTTACATGTTACACTTGCGATAAGTTCTTCATCCGTCATCTGTGGAAAATTCCTTGCCACATCCACGGCTTCTTCCCCATCGTCACTGCCAGTGATCAGGGCTGCACGCATGGTCCCACGCTCCCTTGCCCCTATGGTGAGCATACGGGTGTCCACACCTTCGATTCCTGGTTTTCCTTCATCCTCTAAAAATTTGTGGATAGAACGGGCGGATTTGTAGTGATAGGGTTTTTTGCAGGCTTCCCGGACAACAAGCCCCTCCGCGTGGATGTTGTCGGACTGGAAACGCTCCCCGCTGACACCATAATTCCCTATAAGAGGGTAGGTGAACATTAAAATCTGGCCCTTGTAGGAAGGGTCAGTCAGAGCCTCCTCATATCCCGTGAATTGAGTGGTAAAAACAAGTTCGCCGCAAGCTGTGCCTTCGGCACCAAAACCGGTGCCCTTAATAATTGTTCCGTCTTCTAATCCTAGTACTGCTTTCATCATCTGAACCTGCGAGTAAATGACATAAGACATGTATAAGTGTTGCGATGATTTTTCTGATTACCTTATTTTTCTATTTTGTTCTATCTTTTAATATATAAATATTTCAATTAAATATCTTCTTTCGAGACTCCGTCTTTCAAACTACAAATAAAAATCTCTCCCAGGAAACCCGGTATTCAGCAATAATATAATCAAAATGCATTAATGAAATACCAAACAGTTTCTGAAAATTAATACTGTATTATCGTGGGAAAAATTCATTTTTATATAAAACGAGTTGTTACTTGAAACCACAATATGCTAAAGTAAAGGTAAATTTCATACTTTTTGATCCTGAGTTTATATGTGATTTATGCCAGTTTATTCCGTGAAAATATTTGTGGTATATAAATATTCCGCAAAAATAGTATATATGATAGGGGCAACAGTATTGGTAAGAATAATAAGCTATTTAATCTGTGAAAAATAGAAAGTTCTATTAAATCTATATTATATCTATATTTTCAACTGTCTTAATTTCCTTATATGGGCAGCGAATTAATTCGAGTAAAATATAGTTCTTATTAACCGGGTTTTTGTGGCAATTTTCTACATTTCGGAATTACTGTTAATAATTTTTTAAAAGCATTCGGTCAAACCGGGTATTATTATGAATAAAAATATAAAACTCGAAGTACGAAACATTACTAAAATTTTTGGCAAGGACCCCCAGAAAGTAATTTCTCTTCTAAATAAAGGTTTATCCAAAAATGAAATTTTTGAAAAGACAAAACAGACCATAGGGCTCAACAACGTTAACTTTGAGGTCTACGATGGAGAAATTTTCGTAATAATGGGGCTTTCGGGTTCCGGAAAATCCACCCTCCTGCGCTGCTTGAACCGCCTTATCGAACCAACGGGCGGGGATATTCTGATCGATGGGAAGAACATTACTGATATGGGCCCTGAGGAACTGAGAAGTGCCCGCAGGAGCAAGCTTGGAATGGTTTTTCAGAATTTTGCCCTGCTGCCTCACAGGTCTGTCCTGGATAACGTGGCTTACGGGCTTGAGATCCAGGGGATTCCTAAAGAAGAACGCTATTCGCAGGCGCTTGAAGCCATAGAAACCGTAGGGCTCAAAGGCCATGAGCATAGCAGGATAACACAGCTCAGCGGAGGCATGAAGCAGAGGGTAGGGCTTGCAAGAGCGCTTGCCAATGACCCTGACATCCTGCTTATGGACGAGGCTTTCAGTGCCCTTGACCCCCTTATCAGGAGCGATATGCAGGACGAGCTGCTTGCCCTTGAGGACAGGGTGCAAAAGACAATTATCTTTGTCTCCCACGACCTGGACGAAGCCCTGAAAATCGGGGACCGCATTGCACTCATGAAAGACGGGGAAGTTGTCCAGATAGGGACCCCTGAAGAGATCCTGACCGAACCTGCAGATTCCTATGTTTCGAAGTTCGTTGCAGGGGTCGACAGGTCAAAAATCCTTGTTGCTGAATCGGTTATGAAACGGCCTGAACCGCTCGTACCCATCAATTCCGGGCCCAGGGTTGCCATTCAGTTGATGAAAGACCATGGGATCTCCTCTATTTATGTGGTTGAGGGGAAGAACAGGCGCCTGAAAGGCATACTTATGATAGGTGATGCCCTTGAAGCCCTGAAAACAGGAAAGAGCCTTGAAGCAGTGATGATTCCGGACATCCCCCGTGTGGCTCCGGATATGCCTCTCAATGAGGTAATCCCTCTGATTGCGGAAAGCCAGTACCCTCTTGCAGTAGTCAATGATTCAGGAAAGCTACTCGGAATTATAGTCCGGGGCAGTGTGCTTGGTGCTCTTGCAATTTCCGGAGAGATCGGGCAGGACGAGGTTCCTGACGGAAAAGCTTCAGAAGAAAGAGACTCTGGAGAAAATATTCCTGAAGAGAAGCCTCCTGAAAAAATGGTCCTCATCGGCAAAAATGAAGGCGAAGCCGGACCTCCGCCCGCAGGCTCAGGTAGCCCTGGCAGTATAATTAACAACGGAATTGACAGTGGACCTGTGCCTGTGGAGGCAGAAGCAAAGAACGAAGCCCCTGCCAAAGCCCCTGCCAGGTCTGATGCCATGCCGGGTCCCGAGGTGAAAACATGCTGATTCCCCGGCTCCCCATCGGAGACACAGTCGAGTTTGCTGTTGACTGGATCGAGGGCAATTTCGGCACATTTCTTGACCTCACAAGCGATAAGCTTGATTTCCTTATCTCGGGTTTGAAAGACGCGCTTCTTTTCCTGCCTCCTGAACTCTTCATCCTCGGAATTTCCCTGTTTGCCTACTTTGCCGGGAAGCGCAATATCAAGCTTGCAGCAGGGACTGCATTCGGTTTTTTCCTTATCCATAATATGGGACTCTGGGTGCTCTCGATAGAGACACTCGCCCTCGTGCTCTCCTCTGCCCTGCTGACCCTGCTTATAGGGATTCCCGTGGGGATCCTTTCTGCAAAAAACGATGTACTTTACCATGTTGTAAAGCCCTCGCTTGACTTAATGCAGACCATGCCGTCTTTTGTGTACCTGATCCCCGCCCTGATCTTTTTCGGGCTCGGAAACGTCCCGGGCATGATCGCAACGGTTGTCTTTGCCATGCCTCCTGCAATCAGGCTCACTAACCTGGGGATCAAGCAGGTGCCAAAAGAGCTTATCGAAGTCGCAGACGCCTTCGGCTCCACGGGCTGGCAGAAGCTTGCAAAGGTGGAACTGCCTGTAGCTCTCCCGACCATAATGGCCGGGGTCAACCAGTGCATTATGCTCTCCCTTTCCATGGTCGTCATTGCAGCCATGATCGGAGCCCGAGGACTCGGGTACCAGGTCCTTTTCGGGATCCAGCGGGTGGACATCAGCATGGGCTTCGAAGCAGGGCTTGCTATTGTCATAATAGCGGTTGTCCTGGACCGGATTACCCAGAAACTCAGCCCCAGGTAAAAACGTTCCACTCCTGATGCCTTCTTGAAACCGGCACTCTGGATTCAGAACTCTTCACTTTAACAGGGCCACTCCTTCCGGACAGCACCATACAGTGTAAAACAGTGTCTGGAAGAGGTGCATCACTCACTTCAATCCCCCTGAAATAATCCCAAAATAAGAATAAAAACCAAAAATCGAATGAAATTCAAAAATAGGTTGTAGATATTTTGACCAGTATAAAACTAAACCCTGAAGGAAAAAAGATCGGATCGATTTTTACAATTGTTCTGATCATAGGGCTTACCCTCTTTGCGGCAGGTTGTGCAGAACAAGGAGATGAAGCTGTAGAAGGAGCAGAGGTATCGGAGTTAAGTGAGCCTGTGAAAATAGGATATGTCTTATGGGACGGTGAGATTGCAAGTACCAATGTGATGCAGCAGGTGCTCGAACAGGCAGGGTATGAAGACGTGGAAATCATTGCAGTTGATGTAGGTCCCCTTTACCAGGGGCTCGCTGACGGGCAGTTTGATTTTACCACATCTGCCTGGCTTCCCTATACCCACCAGAATTACTGGGAAACTTACGGAGACCAGCTCGACTCTGTCCAGACAAACCTCGAAGACTGCAGGATAGGGCTTGTTGTGCCTTCCTATGTAACTATAGACTCCATTGAAGAGCTCAACTCCGAAAAGGACAAATTTGACGGTAAGATCATCGGCATTGACCCCGGAGCAGGCATCATGCAGGTATCCGAAAACGCAATTTCCGAGTATGGTCTGGACATGGAGCTTGTTTCAGGCAGCAGTGCTGCGATGACCGCCTCCTTGAAAAAAGCCATTGACTCCGAAGAATGGGTAGCTGTGACCCTCTGGTCTCCCCACTGGGCTTTTAACCGCTGGGACCTCAAGTACCTTGATGACCCTAAAGGCGTTTACGGCGATGCTGACCACGTTGAAACCCTGGCAAGGCTTGGGCTCAAAGAAGATAAGCCCAACCTCTACGGCATCCTTACCCGCTTCCAGTGGACCCATGACGATATCCAGGCAGTAATGGTGGACATTGAAAACGGAATGGCTCCTGAAGAAGCCGCAGCAAATTGGGTAAAGAGTAACCCTGAAAAAGTCAATGAATGGATCGGAGAGAAGTAAATTTCTCTTCCATTTTCCATTTATCTTTTTTCGCTTAATTTTTTATTTTCACTGTCTGTCTTTTCTTTCTGTCTTTTCTTTCTGTCTTCATTTTGTTTTATTTTCATCCTTTTTCAAGGCGGTTTGTTCTCAAGAATAGCTACAGGTCACAGTCTCCGGTACAGTAGCAGTATAATATGGTATAGTAGCAGTACAATATAATAATACAGTATAATAATACAGTATCATTGTACAGTATAATAGCAGTACAGTTAATAGCTTCAGAAAAAGCAAAAGAAAATAATCCGGGGTCACTTTTATGGAAAAACCGAACTTCAGGACAGAGATGCTCAGAACCCTCGAAGGCAAAACTCCTGCTCAGATACCGGTTGGCACTTTCACAACCGCGCCTGTACTCGAGCTTATGGACATGAGCGGAGCAGCCAGGCCCGAGGCTGACAGCCAGCCTGAAAAGATGGCAGTGCTTGCCTTTTCCCAGTACGTCAACGCCTCTTTTGAAACCCTCAGGTATCCCTTTGATATGGTGGTGCTCGGAGAAGCCCTGGGCTGCACAATTAACCCCGGCACGAAAGCCAGGACCCCTGCTGTGCTTAATGGCCCTATGGAATTCTCTCCCGCAGTTCCGGAACTGCCTGAGGATCTTCTGGAAAGGGGTAGGATCCCTGTTGTCCTGAAAGCTACTGAAATCCTCAGGGAAAAAGCCGGCTCGAAACTCCCGCTTATTGTAGGGATGGAAGGCCCTGCCGACCTTGCAGCCTCCCTTTGCGGGACTACCCGTTTCCTGAAATGGACCATAAATAAGCCTCATATTGTGAAAAGGCTTGTCGAACTCTGCACGGATGCCTGCATAATATACGCAAGGGAATGCCTGAAGAGAGGGGCAGATATTGTCGTTTTTGCAGACGCCGTTTCTTCCCCGGACATGATTTCCCCCGACTCTTTCAGGACTTTGATAAAACCCGGGATGGCAAGGATTCCAAAAGCTCTCAGGGGAGTTGGAGGCAAAAGCGTGCTCCACATCTGCGGCGCCGCCGACCCGATAATTGCGGATATGGCAGAGTGCGGGTTTGACGGGCTCAGCCTTGAAGAAGGCATAAAAGACCTTAAAATGGCTGTGGAAACCGCCCATGAAGCCGGTACAGCTGTAATCGGTAGCGTTTCAACCTCCAGTACCCTCTTCAGGGGCAGGCCGGAAGATGTAAAGAGAGAAGCTTTTGAGTGCCTGCGAATGGGTGTCGATGTGCTTGCTCCCGGCTGCGGGCTTGCCCCGGAAACCCCACTCAGGAACCTGAAAGCCCTGGTAGAAGCACGGAATGAGTTTTGCGGGAGAAACCGATGAGTTCAGTCATCCGGATGCCCTTTTTAGTTATCTCAATGTATTTTTTCAGTTATTCGGATGCATATTTTAGGTATCCCGGTATACTTTTTAGAAAAAGCCGCCGGCTTTGAGGCCGGAAATCAAAAATCAACTTTTTTCCGGAAGATTTCCCACTCTACCGGTCCGGAGAAGAGCTTCTGCCAGTTTTTTACCCGCTTCAAATGCTTTCCTTACAAGTTCTTCATCTCTAGAAACCGCCCCCCTATGGAAATACCCGGTCACCGGAAACTTTTCCACGACCTCATAACCCAGGGCTTCAAGGGGCATTCCGAGCGCTCCAAGCGTAAAACCCATTTCTTCGATTTCCAGCTGCTCGCAGACTGAAAAAACAATCGCCTTTCGTCCCTGCCCGGCAAGCCTGCTTGAATATCGCCTGGGCAGGTCGTTCGTGAAATTGTAGTAAGGGTAGAGCCGGTCGATGAAGGCTTTCATCTGAGCGGTTACGTTGTAGTTGTAGGTGGGGGAGCCAAGGATAAGGCCTTTTGCGGCTTCGATCTCGGGGTAAAGGAGTCCCATTCCGTCGTGGAACTTTATGCAGGTCCCGGCTTTCCTGCACGCTTCGCAGCCGATGCAGGGCTCGATCGAATATTCCCTTAACAGGACTTTTTTCGTTTCAGCTCCTGCCGATTCCGCTCCTTTCAAAAAGCTGTCAAGCAGGATGTCGGTATTCCCTCCTTTCCGGGGGCTTCCTCCAACTCCGAGAATTTTGACCTCATTCACCTTATTTCCCCATATTGTATCGGGGCTGGCAGGTTAAATAGGTTCCAGAAAGAAGTCCCATCCTGTTGTAGAACCTGAGTAGAAGTTCAAGTCAGGATTAATGAACCTGATTAAATCTCAGAACATTATTTATTATAAAACTCCAGATATTTATCTGGACAATTATCAGGTTTAAAAAACTAATTTTGAATGCAAATTCCGGATAATGCAGTTTCAGTTACGAATCCGAACTCCGGTGATTCTAATACTTATGGATGAGGCAAAAAATGGCAAAAATGGCAAACACACTCAGAGACCTTGACAGATTCGCCGAGGAGAGCTACGGCAAAGCCAGGGTCTTTTTCCAGATGGGCAAATATGAAGAGGCTCTTGCTGTTTATGGGAAAGCTGCTGATGCCTGGAATAAAATGGCAGACCTGCTTTTTGAAAAAGGGAAGGAGGACAGTGGACAAGAGTTCCTTGACAAGGTTCTGGAGGTTCGGTCCTGTAGCGGAATGTCTCTTTTCAAGCTCGGAAGATATGAAGAAGCTCTTGAGATTGTTGATGCTCTCCTGGAAGTTAAACCAGACAGCCCGACCGAATGGTCCAACCAGGGTTTTGTGCTCTCTGCCCTCGGCAGGAATAAAGAAGCTCTTGAAGCCTTTGAAAAAGCGCTTTCCCTTGACCCAGCATCTCCCAAAATCCTGACCAGCAAGGGAGTTGTTTATTTCAGGATGGGGCTCCTCGAAAAAGCCCTGGAGACCTTCGATAAAGCCCTGGCAGCCGAACCCAAAAAGGCTTCTGATTGGGCATGTAAACTTCCAAGGTTCAGTTTCTTTTCCCGAAACAAGGCTCCCATCATGAGGCCTGACAATGCTGAGACCTGGCATTGGAAAGGCAATTTGTTTATGGAACTGGGGGAAAGAGAAAAAGCCCTGGACGCATACAAAAATGCCCTAGAAAGCGATCCTGACCACCTGAACTCCCTCTTCCGGGGTGGGGAACTCCTCTGCGAGATCGGGGAATATAAGGAAGCTTACAAATGCTATGCGCGGACCCTTAAGTTAAGCCCCGGAAATGAGGCTGCAAAACAGGGAAAAGAGTTCTGTGAAAAAAATATTACGTGAGCCTGGGAAGGAGGGAGAACTGTTATCCCGGAAAACATAGCTTCCTTTTTTCCGGATTATCTGTTAGCAGAGTTTTTCCGGATCATTCTGTAAGCACGGATTTCGTTTTTCAGGAAGAACAAAGCTTCCTTTCTGGCGGAGGTTTCTTTTTATGGCAAAACCGCGGAAATAAAAGCAATTTTTTCTTCTATTTTTGACTGACCATCAGGCAAGCTGACTGAGGCGCTTATATGTACTGTGAAGTGAAAAGTGGTTTCCGGGGGAAAGGAAAGTATTCTCTCAGACCGTGGGATTTTTTCAACATAATGCCTTTCTTAATTGCGGCACCGGTTTTTCGATTGTTTTTTTAGTTGGTGGCGGGCCGGCCCAGTTCCGTGCAGCGCGGGGGGAGGAAATGATAAATCTCCTCCCGGATTCCGGAAT
>NZ_JJQY01000022.1:0-14314 GCF_000979295.1 Methanosarcina sp. 1.H.T.1A.1
AAAAAGCCTTACCTTTACAGTAAGCGCTTCGGATGCAGATGGAGACAGTCTCGCATACTCTGCTTCAGGCATTCCCACAGGTGCTACTTTTGACAGCAAGTCAGGGGTTTTCAGCTGGACTCCGGTTGCCGGACAGGAGGGGACGTACAGCTTAACCTTTGAGGTAAGCGATGGAGAACTGACAGATTCGGCTACAGCAGCTATAAGTGTTGTCAAAAAGGAAAACTCCTCGTCCACAGCAGAAGAGGTCTACAACAACCGTCTGCGGGAAGCTTCTCCTAACACAGTCTATAAGAGTTCATCCTTTATTGATGTAGGCGGGATGAGTACTGGCAGGTACAGGGATGCAATGTGGTTTGACCTAAGCGAGTACGAAAATACAGGGGAAGTTAGTAATGCGTCTCTTTCTCTCTACTGGTATTATCCGGCAGGAAACTCAAGACCAGCAGATACTGTGATTGAGGTTTACAGACCTGCTTCTACCTGGGATCCAGATTACGTGAGCTGGAATAAGAGAAACAGTGGTATTGCATGGAAAAATCCAGGAGGAGACTGGTACGATAAAAACGGTGTTTTGCAGGGAAGTACGCCCTATGCAACAATGACTATTAAGGGCAGTACTCTCCCTGATAACAGGTACTATGAGCTGGATGTAACCGACCTCGTAAAAGAGTACACCAGTGGAAAGTACGAAAATACCGGTTTTTTGATAAAAGCAAAAACTGAAAGCAACAATTATATTGCATTCTACAGCAGTGACTGCGGAATTGAAAGTAAGAAGCCAGAGCTTAGCATAACACAAAAAGCACCTGTAGTGACTGAACCTCCTGTAGTGACTGTAAATGTAACTGTTACTGGCGCAACGGATAACCGCATGCGTGAAGCTTCTTCTAATACCGTCTATAAGAGTTCATCCTATATTGACATAGGTGGGATGAGTACTGGCAGATACAGGGATGCAATGTGGTTTGACCTGAGCGAGTACACCGGGTCGACTGACGTTAGTGATGCAGCCCTTTCTCTCTACTGGTATTATCCGGCAGGAAGCTCAAGACCAGCAGATACTGTGGTAGAGGTTTACCGGCCTGCTTCTACCTGGGACTCGGGCTATGTGAGCTGGAATAAGAGAAACAGCGGTATTGCATGGAAAAATCCAGGAGGAGACTGGTACGATAAAAACGGTGTTTTGCAGGGCAGCACTCCATATGCAACAATGACTATTAAGGGCAGTACCCTGCCTGACAACAGATACTATGAACTGAACGTAACCGAGCTCGTAAAAGAGTACACCAGCGGAAAATATGAGAATACCGGTTTTTTGATAAAAGCAAAAACTGAAAGCAACAATTATATCGCTTTTTATAGCAGCGATGTAGGGAACATAAATCAGGTGCCAAAACTTCAACTGGTATACAGCTAAAGGCTTGGATGTCCTTTAAGGAGGTAATCCGAAATTCTAGACTGCAGGAAAGGTTAATTTCCCAATGCCTGCTTTTCGGAAAAACCTCTTTTTACCAGTGAAATATGCCCAACTTTTTTAAGGGCAAATCTAAAGTTTTTCTACAAGATGACGTGCTTCATGTAACGGCACTTTTCACCTTTCGTTTTTTTATTATTATGGGAGTGCAGAGGGTCACGAATACCCTGCTCTTTAGAGACTGTCCGACAATTCAATTTCAGGGCAAAAATCTTCAAAAAAAGGTGTTTAAAGCCTTTAAATCAAAAAAGAATGACTTCGGTTATTGCCGGGAGTAATTTTCTTACAGCTTGTTTAGCCTGGGGACAGTTCACATGTCCTATCCTGATTCTCTGTACGGTTTTCTTTAATTTTCATTCTATCTTTTTATACTTGCCAAAAATTCTCTTTTTGATTGTTTTGGTTGCCTGCATCCTGCTTTTGGTAGGTCTGCATTACATTTTGGAATTGCTTAATGATGACGTTTTTCCTCTCTTATTTAAATATGCATTTGGCTTGAAGCTTATTCACATATGCCCCAAATCTCACGATAAATATAAACAATGAACCATTTTTGCAATAATGTTCTGTATCAGGGATAATATGCTTCCCAGCAAAAACGCTATCTATAAAAATATTATGAAAAAAGCAGGGTACATGCCGAAAGTAGGCTGATAATAAACTATTATAAAAATTTATTTAAACACAAAGGCTTTTATCCTTTGTAGAATTCTCTTCTTGGGGTGAGAAGGAGCCCGATTTATTCAAAAGAAAACGCCGTTTAAATAAATTGAAAGTTAACGGCGAGAATTATTCTATATCTCCCGTTCTCGAATTCATAATTATTCCCGAATTAAAGGTGTTTCTATGAATCTAAATTATTGTGCCCTTATTATAAGAATAAAGTTAACGCTGAGAAAAAATTTAAAATCTCCATACTTTCTCTTTGCAATTAAAGGTGTTTTTGATGATAATAAACCAATTCGCTCCGGTTATCGAAAAACAATCAATCTCCATGCTAAAACCTGAGCCGGATAATCAATGGCAATCAAAAGGATTTATATGTCAAACATTAATTAGTGATCTGAATCGAGGCTACGAAAGATATTTTCGCGCGACTATTTCATAAGCTCCTTTAATTAAAAACGGAAAAGAGACAGTTCTTTTTAAGGTGGTATGATGTCATATCAAAAATTTGCAAGGGATGTTGGCTTTATTGGGATTGTTCAGATACTTACAAGCCTTAGTACCTTCTTTTTACTTCCCATTATCACAAAAACCCTTGGAGCATATGATTACGGACTCTGGGCACAGATCAATATTACAGTATCTTTAATCTCTTCTCTTGCACTGATGGGGCTTTCGATGAGTTTCGTCAGATTTTTATCTTCCGAAACCGATACGAAAATAATAAGGGAAGCAGTATACTCAATCCTTTTTTTTGTTGCAGTATCAGGTTTACTGGCTTCATTCGTTTTATACGTATTTGCAGAACCACTTGCAACTTTCGGTTTTAATGACCCTGAAGCAACCTATTTTGTTCAGGCAGGTTCCCTTTTAATTCTACTGAACGTAATTGAGTCTATATCCCTTTTTTATTTCAGGGTTTTCAGGCAAATTAAAAAATTTTCTTACTTTACTCTTGTTGAAACCTTTGGAAAACTGTTATTTATACTGGTTTTCCTTAAAATGGGGTACGGGCTTCTTGGAGTAATAACCGCTACTTTAATGGTTCAGGGTCTGATTTTTTTAATCACCCTTATTACCATAGTTTCACAGATAGGGTTTGTTATCCCGCGGTTCACTTACATCAGAGAGTACCTGCAGTTTTCTCTGCCGTTAACTCCAAACGCACTTATTAGATGGGTTACGGAATCAAGCGACAGATATATGGTTACTTATTTTCTTGGCCTTGGCAGTGTAGGTGTCTATTCTGCAGCGTGTTCAATCGGAAACCTTATCCAGCTTTTTGTAAGCCCTCTTCAGCTTATTCTTCTTCCCGAGCTTTCAAAGCTGTTTGATGAGAATAAGATGGATGAGGTAAGAATCTACATGTCGCATTCTCTAAGGTACTTCCTTATTATCTCTATCCCCGCAGTTTTTGGGCTTTCAGCCCTCGCAAAGCCTTTGCTTGGGGTTCTTACTACTCAAGATTTCATTTCTGGCTGGTTCGTAATCCCTATCATTGCTTTTGCCGGGCTTCTGGCAGGAATATTCCAGATTTTTGTTAATACAATGTTCCTTATAAAAGAAACGAAGTCTACTACCTATCTTAATATCATTGCTGCTGTCTCAAACGTTCTAATCAATCTTATTCTCATACCGTCAGTCGGCATTATCGGTGCTGCTATTTCAACTCTTGTTTCCTACTTTTTGATGGCTATGCTGTGCATGCGCATGTCCCTTAAACATTTTAAACTTGATTTTTATTTTATGGACATTGCAAAAAGTATTTTGTCATCAATGGCTATGTACTTCTTTGTTTCCAGCTTCGCCATCTCAGGTATACTTGAGCTTTTCGAAGCAATGGGGGCAGGCACGTTTATTTATGTGGTTGTGATGTTGCTGGTGGGCGGCTTTACTAACCATGAAATGTCTTTAATAAAAAGATATTTATTCAGGTCAAAGGTGAGCCCAAACAGCAAATAATCTGTCCTGTATTCTCGGTATCGAGTAAATATGGATTCGCTGGTTAGTCTCAGCTTTTGAATAACTCATCAGTCTGTTATTCCCAGTACTCGCAGGAACTTTTTGATAGCTCCGCTCACTATATCCGTGTTGTCCTTTAAAAATGGCTTTATATCTTTTCTATCAAATACAGCAAAATGGGTTTCATCTGACTCTACAATATTCTTTAAAAAAGTCCTGAGGTATTTCCTCTGCATTATCAGATTTTTTATTTCATGTTTCATATAGAGAAAATGGATATTCTTGTTTTTCACCTGCACCTGGGGGCTTACTTTTTTCCCCAGTGCATCCAGGTACTGGGAGTACTGCAGGTTAACCCCGGATAGGTTACCTACCCTATGCCACATCATTGAACGAAGGTTTATCTCCATAAGCTTGTATTTTTTGTCCCTGCAATCGTATTTAAACTCAGGTTGTGCGATTCCTTTTATATCCATACCATTCAGGAGGGTTCTTCCCTGTACGAGCACTTCTTCAGGTGCCTCATTTGAAGCGGCTGAAAATACTCCGAAATTATCAGGGTATTGAGATAATTTTTTTCCGGTCCATTCGTTAAGGGTCCTTCCTTTCTGGTCTCTGTACCCTACATAAGCATATATACAGTCCCCATTTCCCGGAATTATTTCTGAAGCCAGGAACTTGATTCCAGTATCCAGATAATTTTCGATTTCCTTCTGTACTTTCTTCAGATCTTCAGGATTATCTATCTTCAGGTTTCTGAAGACCTTTCTTCTCAGGTCTTCCCTTTTGTTTGGCTTCAGGAGAACAGGAAACTGGATCGTTTTTATATTTTCCAGATCATCTTTTTTCTGAAGAAGTATTGTTTTAGGATATGGAACACCAAGCTTTTCACAGTAAGAGTACTGGATATATTTGTCCAGGCAGGTTAGCAGGTTTTCGGGATTAAAGGGCAAAAAACAGAAGGAGTGGATTTCAGGATAAATGGTATGCAAATTTTCAAGGTGAAGGTCATTAGTGGGAAATATAATTATTTTTTCATACTCCTGATGGAGCTTTTCAATCTCTCTGCACAGGCTATCCGGGGTATTATCAATAAGCACAAACTTCTTTATTTTATTACTGTATGAGGCAAGTTCTCTGGAACTCCCGAAAAGAACTATTTCTTCTATCTTTTTCTCGTACAACTCCTTAATTATCGAATATCCGTTGACGTATCCCCCCAGAACAAGCGCACAGTCATTTTTCTTCATATCACATACACCTTTAATTCTGAGTTGGGAACTTTGAAGTTCTCCTCTCTTTTCAGTGTTAACTTTCAACTTATTTAAATACTGTAGTTAACAATGTTAACCTCGCGTTTATCTGGCTCTTTTTCTTCAAATTGAACCAGTTCTATCCTGTTTTTTCTCGGAATCTATAACTTTGTACCCTCAATTGCGGTTACAGACTCGGAATAAGGTATTAAGGCGACGAGAATCGGAAAAGTTAGCTATCCTTTGAAATTTTAGGTTTAATTGTATGTACTGAGGTTTCATGTGGACCGCCCGCTAAATCTAAAGATTTAACAGGCTTCCCGTTTCACAGATTACCTTCGGAATCTCCACATGCTTGATATAGAGCAGTTCCTGCCTTATTGTGTTTTATACCCCCGGGTTAAAGACCAATGGGTTTTACGATTCTTCCTATAAATTCTCAGTTTCCGGAAAGCAGTTCCCTGGCCGTTTCTCGTACACTGCGCTCCGATGTATAGGCAGGCCTCCATCCCATAGCTTTTAATTTCTCAATCCCGAGTCTCATCCTTGGTACATCGCCTTTCCAGCCTCTGCTTCCTCCGGTATATGTGAAATCTACGTCAGAAAGCCCCATCTCTTCCACAATGACTTTTCCTATCCCTGTAGCACTGATAGTGTCTTCGGATCCGATATTGAAGATATTTACTTCTTCTTTGCTTTTCTCTATTGCAAAAAGGATCGCATGAACACATTCCGATACATGGAGGTAGGATTTTTCCTGCTTTCCGTCCCCGAGAATCTCGAGCCCGCAGGGATTTTCCTTCAGTTTCCTTATGAAATCTACAGTAATTCCATGAGTGCTGCGGGGTCCGACGATGTTTGCGAACCTGAAGATCCAGGCCTGCATATCAAAGGTATGAGAATATGATGTAATGAGGGCTTCACAGGCGAGTTTGGAGGCGCCATAAAGGGATATGGGGATAAGGGGACCGTAACTTTCGGGCGTGGGCATAACACTCGCTTCCCCGTAGACTGTGGATGTAGAAGTAAATGCAATCTTTTTAACACCGTTTTTCCTCATTGCTTCCAGCAGGTTGTAGGTTGCCAGGATGTTCTGGTCGAAATGGACTTTTGTATCTGAAGCCCCCAGCTTGACGTCCGGGTTTGCAGCCACATGGAAGACGAAGTCGATGCCTTTACAGGCGCTTTCGATTGCTTCCTGGTCGAGCAGGTCTCCTTTCATCAGGGTGAAATCAGGATTTTCAAGGTGGTGCTCTATAAATTCCATCTGCCCGGAACTCAGGTTGTCAAAAACAAGGACTCTGTTTCCTTTTTCCATCAGACGGTCTACAAGGTTGCTTCCTATGAAGCCAGCTCCGCCTGTAACCAGTATTTTCTTTTTTAGGGACATAAGAAATCTTCCAGTAATCTCCCTTTAACTTATAAATATCTTTATTTATGTTTCTCTGGAGCAAACATTTTTCCTTTCTCTACTTCCCCTTACTTGCCTTGTTCCCTTCCTTGTCCCAGAACAGCCTCCATCCGCCCCTCAAGTTGCCCCTGCCTCGGCTAGGGAGTGGCGCATGCAGTCCGAAAAGATATCGTCAGAAAGCTTTAGGGATCAAGGTATTCTTCAGGGAGCCAGGATCAAGGTACGGTAGTAACATGAAGCAATGTTGAAAATTTACTGTAAATTTGAAATCAAATTTTTCTATATTGTTCCTGATTCGATTCCCTTTTAAGTGAATTTACTTTCCCGTAAATTTTTAACATTTCCCCTTTTTCCAAAAAATGGCACTCTGCTTCACATGATGCAAAAGGCAAGTGGAAGCTCACTCAAACGCTCTTCTTATAAAAAATCAAAAATCGGAGTACTGCCTGACAGCACTCCACTATCCTTCTTAACTCACTCTCAAATTCTTCTTCTATTCATCACGACTATCCCGAGCATTATTACGCCTGCAAAACCCGCCAGGAAGCTAATTCCGTTTGGAATACTATTTTTCCGGGCCTCAGCAGCCACTCCATTTTCTGGAGAGGCAGATTTAGCTTCTTCTGTCAGGGTTAGGTCTTTTACGCTGGATTCTTCGGGGGCTTCAGTTTCCGGAGCTGCTTCTATACTGCTCGAGGCTGAACTTTCGCTCTCGCTTGAAAAGCGGCTGGAGCTCGCACTTGAGCTTGAATCCAAACCGGAATCCAAAGAAGAATCCATGGAAGTTCCAGCTCCGGTTATTGTAACCTCTTTCTGGGCTATCCCCACAAGGCCGTTTCCTTCCTCAAACGCCCCTGCAAAGAGGAGGTAGTCCCCGGTTGGAAGGTCGAAGGCGGTCAGAGAGAGTGTGCTCTCGTTTTCTTCCCCAATCGTTATTGTGCCGTTACCTTCCCCTATCAGGGTCTGGATCTCGGTCTGAAGTTCGTCCTTCCCGAGTTTGGACTCGAGATTCGAGGAGTCAATGTCAAACTCATCGATGATGTCGATTCCGTTTATAAGCACATCCGTTCCGGCCCACGTTCCATTGGAGTCAAACCTCATGTCCGCACAGTAAGCGCTTTCCTTGACAAGGACTGCCCCGTAGGTGAGGGCGCTCGGTTCGCTCGCATTCTCCAGGGAAAGGCTGATCTCCAGGTTATTCCCTTCTTCCAGGCTTTCCGGGGCTTCTATTCCAAAGTCGTATTCCAGGACCTCAAAGAAGGTCACGGAAAGTATCTTCTTTTCCTCTGAAGAGTCGTTGAGAAGGACAAAGATCCCGTAAAGGCCTGCGGGCTGGGTGCCCAGGTTAAGAGTTGCGGGTATGTCCCCATTTTTGTCCAGGGTCACGGCTCCTACCTGTGTGTAAGACCCGAATGTGTCGTTAAAAATCCCCTTAAAACTGTCAGGGTTCTCTTCTTTGATGGCCTTGAAGGCGTCATAGACTGAACTAAGGCCAGTGTCCCTCATATCGACAAGGTATATCCCGGCTTCCTGATCCTTAAAGTCGCTTGAGCCGCTGAAGTCCATTTCCACACTCTCGTCCACAGTATAGAAAGGATGGGTGGAATACGGGTAAGTAATCAGGTAGTCCGTATAGTTCTCTACATTAAGTTCAAGATCCGCCCCCTCCAATTCGAGTCTGTTTGTCCCGTTGTAGGTGAATGTGAAAGGTTCCGGCAGCCTGATTGCTTTTCCTCCGCTCAGCAGGATCCAGTTGCCTTCGGTCTGGCTCTCATTGTGGTCTGCAAAAAAAACGACTTCATTATTTTTTTCTATGCGTGCTATGTAGGGCTCTTCTTCGGAAAGAGCCGCTGATAAACCTGAAGGGATTACGGAAAGCATGAGTAAGATCATTCCGATTAGTATCCCTGATCTTTTCTTCAACTACTACCCCCCTATTACGTTTAATGTTCCTGAACTTTTAATGTTCCTGATATTTCCTTTTCTTTTCAGTTCCCTCCCCATGTCGAATTTTAATTGCCCCTCTTCTTTTAATTACGTAGTAGTCGGATCTGAGCATATATATTGGTTTTCAATATATATTTCTTTAAATAATTATATGTAAGAAGTAGCTGAAGAGTTTTTTCTTCTTATTTGGGAAATGTTCTCCCTTTCTATCTTTTTCCGGGCTGTTTCAAAGCCTTTTAATTATTTTTTGAGACTATCTTTTAGGATTATTTTTTAGGTTTTTTGAACCTCGAATATAGCAAAATCACTATCATTCCTGCTGCAAGTCCTTCTAGAGTGTAGATCCCGTCCGTTTTGCTCTTTTCTCCTCCGAAGCCGATTATTTTGCTACTGTTTTCATCCGGAAGAGTGTCCTTCCTCGCCTCCTCGTCAAAGGCATTCTCTTCATCTATCTTTTCCTCCTCTCCTGTCTGTTCCGGATCTTCTCCTGTTGAAGGGAAAGAGCTCTCTTCAGTTGTCGGTTCCGGTATCAATGTAGAGCTTGAAGTCGAACTTGAAGTCGAACTTGACGTTGAGTCTTCTTTCGGTATCAGGGTGACATGCTCCGTAACGCCTCCCACTTCTACCTCAAAATTCCCGGCAGGTACGGATTTCGTGCTGTAGGCATACAGGAATTCTCCTTCAGGATCTGCCTCTACCTGTTGGAGTGCATCAATCTTTAACTAAACACTGGGGTCGCTTGCTTTTCCGTCAATTTTGATCATGTACGTTCCCGGCGGGACCCCTGACTGGGATACTGTAGCAGTTCCCCCACTAGACTGTGCACTCCTGGTCCCACAGGACCATCTTCACCCTGACGTTCAGGTCGTCTGCACCTTTTGCCTGTACAGTAAATTGGTTGTTGAACCCATCCGGGATTTTTATCTCTTCAAGCAGGTATTCGTACCTGCCTTCAGAAACCTGGACTTCCTTTTCAAAAGATACACGTACTTCTATTTCTTCTTCCGAGGAAGCGGTTCCCCTAATCTCTACCTTATCCCCAATAACCGGGTTTTCAGGTAAAAGCTCCCAGTGGGTCACAGTAGCAGCTCCGGAAATAGCCGTCAGCACAATAAGAACGGGGATCGAAAACAGGAAAATAAACGTTTTTAATATCTTCTAGTTTCTGTAGCTGATTAAGGTAAATTTCATAAAAGCACCCCCTCAGGCAGGAGCCTCCTCAGGCAGGGGTTCATCACATTTTTTCCCTCATCTCCAGGATTTATTCTTGCCTCTGATTCCGGAAGATTCTCCCAATTTTCCGAATCAATAGAAAGACTATGCTTTTCATTATTTATCTGGATTTGCTCCTGAAATATTCTTGGAGTTTTTCTCCCTTTGCAGTTTGGAGAACCCTAAGAAGCATAGGGAATAAGTAGTTCTCGTATTTTGTCTGATTTCATGCATTTTAATATTTTTGCGTTCCTCTCCTTTTTCTGCAAGTCTTTTTTTCAATGTTATTGAGGGTGTTTAGGCAATTTTTTATATTATCATGCACATTTTATAATAAAAATGGAAAATATATGTGAGGGGGGATCAACAAGCTAACAAGTATAATTTCATCCAGTGCGGTCTCATCGAGCGCGATTTCTTCCAGTGCTCTCTCAATGCTAACTGCGCCGGGACTTCCTGAATTCGGGTCCGTAGCTGTAATCGGATTGATTTCATTTCTCTCGTTCAAAGAGGTCCTGTCTGCATCGAAGCTTCAGGGAAAAGCTCTGGAAAGTTCTTTAAATATGGGGATTGTGCCACTGTTGATATCTTTCAGTGCAATTGTTGTCTACAAAATTGCAGAAATTTTGTAACCTGATAGTTATCCTCAGGTTTTTCCTGAAACATTGGGTATCTTTATTCTCCCATTTTCTTTTTTACACCAAATTTGCCGGTTCTCTCAGCTCATCTTTTCTTCTTTAATCTCTCTTTCTCCCCTAACCGGAGGTACGTACAAAAAGCATCAAAGCAGCCCGAGTCCGGGACCCAGGTGGGGGATAACCCCAAACAAAAATACATTTACGAAGCCGTGGACCAGTGTGATCAACGGCAGACTTCGGGTTTTGTAGAACATATAACCTATGATAACTCCTACAAAAGAGGTGTATAATACTTCATAGGAAGTCCCATACCCGGAGTGCATGAAACCGAAAAGTATGCTTGAAAGCAGTATCCCTCCCCATACCCCGAAGATCTTATTAAGTCTGGTCTGGAGAACCGACCTGAAGATTACTTCTTCTACAAGCCCCACAAAGAAGACCATCACCACTGTTAGTTTTAACAGGTTCAGGGGGGAGAGGTCGGGGATGAGGTATCCTGTCCGGATTACCATGTATTCCCCTACCCCCAGCCCGGCGCCTATCAGGACCGAAAGTGGAAAATAAAGCCATATCCTCCTGATAGTTATTCCCATATCTTCAAGCGTCAACCGCTGGTAGACAGCAGTAATCGCTACAGGGACGGCGAGGGGGGCATAGATGAAAATGAAAGAGTAAAGGGTTATATCAAAGAAGACAGGCATTGAGAGGTTGACCAGGCGAAGGAGTGGGAGGAGCATCAGGGCCTGGTAGGTCTTGCGGATTTCTTCATTTTTCATAAGTGGAATGGAAAGGGAGAGGCCCATCAGGAGGACCATGTGCACCCAGACGGCTTCTTTTATTCTCCCGGAATAGATTAGCATTTCTGCAAAAGCGATGGCAAGAATGGGTATTCCTACATAAATTCCCTTATTCCTTATCTCTAGGTTTCCTGATTCGGTAGTTTCCTGCTTTTCGGTTTCAAAGGATGCTTTTTTTTCTTCAAATAGACTTGCAAGTCCCTGGTTTTCAGTTTTCGGGTAGCTTGCATTTTCCTTCTTCTCAGCTGGGAGTTCCTGATTTTCCATCTTCAGGTCACCTCTGTAACGTTTATCCAGAGGTGCAGGTCCCTGTAGGGTGTGTTTTTGTCGGTTTCATTGAAGAGCAGGAATTCAAGTTTCATACCTTTTCCTTCAAAGGGCGGGATTATAGTCACAGGTTCTTCCCAGGTTGCGTTGTGGCCGAGGCTTATGTGTCTCAGGTTTTCAGGAAGGTCAAGGGAGGTATTTTCGAGCCGCATCTCCATGCTGTAGTTCATTGTCCTGTACTCGTGGTTTGCTATCCCGACGATAACAGTTCCGTTCTCTCCGGGTGCGTACCGGGTCGGATAATTATCTGCCATGCCTTCAGGTCCCAGGATGTAGAACTCCGTGAAATGCTCTCCTTCTTTTGGGGTTAAGATTACATATATGAGGGTCGCCACTGAAGCAAGGATCGAAAAGATCAGGATGACCGTAAGAATCTTGTCTATCTTAGTTTCAGGCGTTTCTATGACCTCAGTTTTCAGGGCAAGGAAGGATGCCTTGATATGCGCTGCAAAAGCTTCTTCTTCGGGAAGCTGCCTCCTCCTGAAGTATGCTGCCCCGCACATTATCAGGATAAATCCTGAAAGGCTCATAAGGATAGGAATGAGCCTGATTCCCCAGGGAGTATAGTTAAGACCAAGCCCTATCAGTGGCACTATCGCAATGCTCAGCCCGAAAGAAAGTGCTGTCCGCTCAATCCCGTCCAGATCTTTTTTTGCTGGAAAAAGAGCAGCTATCAGGGCATATCCGGGTAAAAAGAGCACCATTGGCAAGCCAAGGGCTGTGCGCAGAAAGATGCCGTTGAGAGGAGGTATAAGCACGAAGATGTCCGTAAGGATTACAAGAGCTGCAACAAGCAGCAGGTCCGAGGAAAATTTTCTGGTTCCGGCCATTTAACCTCTCCGACAATTTTTATTCGATCTCAAATTGAGTCCATTTTTTTCTCTATTATCGGGAATTACAAAAATGAGGTTAAAAGGAGGGTTCTGGCATTAGGAATTAGGAATTAGGAATCAAGCATAGATTCCACTCTCAGTACAGGTTCTTGTTTATAACAGGAAATACCCCCACGTATTTTCCCCTTAATGTTTTAACTCCCCGTCAAATTATATCATCTTGTTCTATGAAATCTTTTCCCCCTCTTTAAAGGTTTTTCCTGAAACAGATATTTACTGAAATTTACTGAAGAGTCTCTGAAATTTAGGGAGTATCTTCCTTCCCACATCTCTCTAAATTTTCAGCTTTATGGGAATTGTATCAAGGCTAGGAATTAATCCGGATTCTGGGAAGCTTTGTCATGGCTTCTTTCTGCACATTTCTATTTACAAAAGCATCGAATGCTTAGAAGAATATATCTGCGATCCACCCCGTGTCTCAAAAAGATTTTTGGGGACGGACTCTGTCTTCCACGAGGCTGTCCGTGTGCCTGTGCCCGTAAGCTGTGAAAAGCTGGGGAAATTCAGGAGCAATATCCTCCTCAGGACTCTGAGAATCCTCTAGGCCGGCATGGAAGTTGGTGGTGAGAAGCTTGTAATCCTCTCTTTGGCAAGTGGTCATTGGAACAATCCCGTCCTTCCAAAGCGTGAAGACATGTCCCGTTGCCTGTTTTAGTATACACGATATTTACTCACTACCTGTTCATTTGGGTTTAAATTCTTCTTTATTTGCTCTTACACTCCTGATTCCCTCAATGAGTTTTACTTGTCGATTATTTTTTTCGAATTATTGTTTCCTAACTCTTTATATCGTTTCATTTGATATGTAAAATATTCATTTGTGGATATATTATCAAAAATATGTAATTGATAAGAAGTTATGTGGGGGCTCCAGGGTTCCTTTTTGAGGGGGTAAAAATTGGAAAATGTATCTGGTGTATAGTTGTTACTTTAGAGAATTTTAATGAAGAGGTTTGAATTCGGGATTGTTTGATTTTTCGTTATGAAATAGCTGGCAATTAGATCAAGAGCAATTCCATAAGTCAGGAATTTAGAGCCATTATCATCTGAGAAAAGGGGATCTTGCATTTGACTCTTATGATTGCTCGATGCCTGCATACAATGAAGGTCATGTGATTGCAGAAGTAATGGGTGCAAAAATGGCTTTTACCGGGATTATGCTGCATAGGATGTCAAGATAATTTCTCAAATAGGTCTAAGTCAAAAATAAATGGAATCTTTCAAAAATGGTTTCTGAATATTGACTTGGATACAAATCCAGTGAAGGATTTTAAAAGTGGGAATCTATGGAAGAACCTGAGGAAATTAACGAACGAGAAGTTATGGAGTATTATGGTTACACTGGTTCATTAGGTGTAATTATATTTTATTTTCGTTATTTAACTAGCTGGATATTGCAGACGATGGCTAAAATTTGTCCGCATTATGGAATATCTGCAAAACTCCAGCGGATGAGAGGCGTAAAAATCGGAAAACACGTATATTTGGGACCTGGAGTCCAGCTCGATGATCTATACCCTGAGTTAATTACAATCGAAGATTACGTCAGTATTGGGATGGGAACCATGATCTTTGCGCATTCTAATCCCACATGCTCCCTATATCTTAAAACAAAGTATTATCCAAGGGATTTAAAGCCTGTAACTGTAAAAAGTGGTGCATGGATTGCGCCTGGCAGTATAATTCTTGCAGGAACTACAATCGGGGAAAATAGTGTTGTTGCAGCTGGGA
>NZ_JJQY01000026.1:0-12349 GCF_000979295.1 Methanosarcina sp. 1.H.T.1A.1
ATAGGAGTCCGTCTCGTGGGCTCGGAGATGTGTATAAGAGACAGATGCTACACATACCCTCTACCTTCTCCTGAGAGGATAAACCACCATTTAAGAGCACCGATGCAAATTTACGGATTTCTTTCTGGGTCTCTTCAGAAAAATCAACTTCTGCCCCGCGTTTTTCGCTCACGTACTGGGATACCGCAGCTCTTGAAAGCTCAAGGATATCTGCTACATCCTGCTGCGTGCATCCATGCTCGAAAATCATTGCCCGTGAAAGTTCAGCCCTGATTGCAGGCAAAACTTTCTGTACCATAATTTCGCATGTTGTTTTCATTGGAGACCAACACTTGCACAGATCAAATTATAACAATTGGTTTTCAATATATAACACGAATTTTTAAAATATATAACAACGCACTTTTTGTATAGTTTTCCGAGCAGGAACTCAGGTTCCTTTCGATGCACCAAGAATAAAGCACAAGCTATCGAAAAACTGGCAAAAAGATACGTACAACCCTGAATCTATAAATTTACATTCCGGTTCTCAGGTTCGGTTGTTCCGGTGGGGGACGGATTCAGAGTTTAATTCTTAATTTGTTCAGCAGAGAAACCCTTTTCCATGAGGACTTCTTTCATGCGGGTCAGGTGGTTGCCCTGGAGTTCTACAGTGTTTCCTTTTACTGTACCGCCGCATGCAAATTTTGATTTAAGATAGGTAGATAGTTCATGAAGGTCAATTTCACTTGCATCGAAACCTTCTACAACAGTGACTTCTTTCCCATATCTCCTTCTGTTTACTTTCACAGTAATTCTCTGTTGCTCTTTAGCAACCTCTTCGCAGATGCAAAGTTCTTTAGGAAGCCCGCATACCGGGCACATTCCGCTGCTCATTTGTTGGTATGTCCTCCAAATTTGTAATCATTGTATATGTAATTTACATCCGAAAATAACTGATTAGATATAAAGTACTTATCAATGATGATATTAAAGCCTAATGGTGTTTTTAAGGCACTTTATACTGAATTTCGGTCATAAACAAAAATTCTCAATTATATAAAAAGCCAACCAGAGCTTTGTATTTTTTTTATTATTTGTATTTTAAGTAAATAATCTCATCGAGACAGAATAAATCTCACAGTCTGGAATTAATTCTGGAATTAATAGAATTAACATGTTTGCATAAAAAATGGGGGCAGTATACGAAAAAATCTAAAAATTCGGGTGCAGGTAGCTTCACGAAACAGAAACTCCGGAAAACCGGATTCGTACCTTGAAGAATAAAACCCCGAAAATTTGTGTTTTTGCCTGAAAAAGCATTTTTCAGCCAGCAAAAAGCTAAATATATCTTGAACCCCATCTTTTTATGTTACATATATAACCACACATTTATGTACTTGATATATATAAATGTGCCGATATAATAATGCCCGGGAAATCCAACATATCCGGGAGGTACCCTATGAATGAGTTAATAGGTTTTGTGAACGGAAACAACGTAAGGCAAAAAGTACTCTCTCTGCTCGCCTCAAAAGGGGAAATGGAAGGAAAACGTATCGCTAAAACACTTCGGGTAGTATATCCTACCATAGCAAAGACCCTCGAGGAACTGGACGAAAAAGAGCTGATCGCAAAAAAAGAAGAGGTTTACTTCCTGACCGAAACCGGAATTAAGGTAGAAAAAATGGTTCAGCAAATCTAATATCTTACTGATTTTACCAAATCAAATTTAATTTTTTTAGTTCCGAACCATTTTAATCTCCTCTGTATCTGTTCGGAAACTTTACCATTTTTTTGTAATATTTTAGAGACTATTTTATTGATCATCAGTAAGGAATTTTCTTGCCTGAGGGCTATAGATTTTGTACCAGAAGGCTGCTTCAAATTTTGCCCTATTTTCCGAAAATCGATTCCTTGATCCAGCTCCCCCTCAAATCCTTCGACTGCGCCTCTGTTTGAAGATTATTTAGATTATTTTAGACAAAATAAAATTGAAGAATGGGGAAGGAATTCTTGAGACAAACTTAATATCCTATTATCACCGTTTTTATTTGTACCCAATTATTTTAGTGCTTGTATATTTTTTGACACAAACTGCAAAAAACACTTAATTTAAAATCGATTTTGATGCAAAAAAGGAAAAAAGATCCAATTTGAGATTTGGTTTAAGAACCCCGAGATACAATCCAATATGAGATTGGAGGATTATCATGGACAAAACCTATAATTTCAGAGCGAAGAAAGTTGGATCAAATCTTGACCAATTTAATGTAAATCCGGATCAAGATTCTGATACCAGCACGGTTTTTACTGAAGAAATAAGAGGTGGCCATCACCGCCGAGCAGATCCCAGGAAAATTTGGGATAATTTGGAATTATTGTTTTCAATGTTAGCAGATTCCTTCAACGGGAAATACCCGGTTCCAAAGAAAACAGTATTAGTGATAACATTCGCTCTCCTGTATCTCATAAGTCCGGTTGACTTCTCTCCGGATATTATTCCTTTACTTGGATTTGTGGATGATGTCGCTGTGCTTGCTTTTGCATTTAACCTTATTAAAGATGACCTGGAAACTTACAGAGCCTGGAAAACAAGTTACTGATAGCGAGTTTGTTTCCGCACTAAAGCGCAGCTTTTCCGTAACAGAAGGAAAATTGAAGAAAGAAATTAGCTGAAAGCCAGCAGAAGCCGGAGCGATATAACTTTTTTATAATATTTTCCGCCAGCCCCCCTCAAATCGTAAGATAGAGAAAACTATTGAAGCATAAGTTACGCTCTCCTCATTTCGCAATTATGCATCAGAAAACCCCCATTTTCGGCAGAACTGCTGAAGAGCAATCTATCTAATTTCCGATCCTACCTGAAATAACAGAATATTCCACACAAATTCCGGCCTCATAGCCACAAATACTGATAAAAACTTATAAGTAACACTCAAACTTAATAAAAGTTTATAGTTTCTGATTGATACTTGAAGGATAGATGACGTTAAATTGGCCGAAATTACCGGAGAAACCCAGACAAAAAACGACGGAGAAAAAGATAAAGATTACTCGATGGAATGCTTGCAAGAAACACGCATAGCTGTGTACAAAGGAAAAATGGTAGATAGAAGAATACTCAATTGGGTACCTTTTATTAACACCTTTGGGGGAGCTGCCACTCGAATTATTGGAATGCTGGGTATTATTATAGGAATTATAATCGCTTCTGGATCTGTATTTTTGTTGGAAATCAACTGGTTCTTATACCCTCTGGGACTGATAGTAGGAATGCTCCTTATAGGGGCAGGGGTTTCATTAACTTGCAACATAGAATATGCAGAAGCTACCAAATGCAAAAAATGTCATAAGAACTATGCTTATGAAGAAAGAGAAGAACCGGATATCAAAGAATTAAGCAATGCAAATTCATTTAAGGTCACAACAACTCGATACTGGAAATGTAAGCACTGTGGATATATAGACAGCAGTGAAAGTCCTGCAGGCACACTAAGCTATAAAGGAACAAAGGGAATGCCCAGAGAAATTGAATGTGAAAAATGCGGAAAAACAGGACTTAGTTTCGAGTGCAGAGACCCAGACACAAAAGAAATAAGAGGAGTCCCGACGATCAGGAGGTATTACAAGTGCAAGTACTGTGGAAATATAAGTACCACTGAAGTGGAAATACCACCTCCATCTTACCATTTTGTTGGAAATTAACTGGTAACCTTAAGGTTTTGAAGACTAAAAGTAACTGAGAAACATCAGAAACAGGAGCAATATAATTGTTTTATTATATTTTCCCCGCCCTGATCCTTCATTTTTAGAAAACCCGTGTGTTGAAGTGAAAAGGCGGCCAGGAAAGTTCTACCATTCAGATCTAAAACCGAAGCAACCTTATTAGCCGTCCTGACGGGTTCTTTTCCCACGCCTCAGCGCGGCTTTTTCCCGGCACACAAAAAGAACTCGCTGAAGATCCAATACTCCACGATGCCAAAAGAATCTACGGAACAAGCGAAAAGCTTTTTAGAATAAGAGTTGGGGATTTTAGGATTCTCTATCGGATCGACTATAGAAGTTATCATAATTATAGTCAATATTGATTCATATAGTCAATATTGATTCGAGAAAACATGTTTATCGGGAAATGTAAATTGAAGAATCAATCTTTTTTTGAACAGGTTTTTCATATTTCCGCCCCAGCCCCCCTCAAATCCTTCGATTGGAAATTCGGAGATTGTGCCGCTGTTTTGAAGATTATTTAGATTCAGAAATATGCAATATTGATGTATTCATTTGTCAGCATAAATCAAAAAGAGCCTTTTATTTCTATCTGGAGCAGGAACTGGAGTCTTATAAGAAAAGAAATAGCAAATAAGTCGAATCCATGATTACTTTTCAGTCTCCAGAACATCGAGTATAGCCAGAATCTCATTTTTCAAAGCAGGGATATCGACTTTCACAGAATACCAGACTGCTTTAAGGTCAACCCCAAAATAGTGGTGAATTAATCTATCTCGCATACCTGCAATGTCACTCCAGGGAATCAGAGGATATTTATCACGGAGATCCTTGGATAAGTTTTTGGTAGCTTCGCCTATGATCTCAATCTGCCTGATCGTCCCGTCCTGAACCAGATTGCTGGATAGAAAATCATCTTTTTCCATACTTTCAGTATATTCTTCAATACGTCCAATTGAATTGAGAATATGACTGAGGTAAACAGAATCATTCTTTTTCATGCCGAAATCACTTTTGCTTCCCTTCTTATTCCATCAATAAGGTATGGGCTTATTGAATCTTCAGTAAGCAAATCGACCTTCATTCCAAGAAACTCTGACAGTTCTCTCTCAATTCTGACGAGAGTAAGCAGACTTTTCGTTTCGGAAAACTCTACAAGAATGTCTATATCACTTCCCGGCTTTTCCTCTCCTCTTACATAAGAGCCAAAAACAGCTACCTTTGTCGCTCCTTCTTTTTCAAGGAAGGAAGAGATTTTTTTGAACAACTCTTTGTGACGGGCAGCATTCTCCATGTCAGTATATTTTGTTTGTGATCATTTAAAGGTATGCTGGAGTAAAATGAAGGCAAAAAAGAGAAAATAGATTTGGTAAAGGAAAGCTTGTGGAGGAGTATAAATTT
Organism: Methanosarcina sp. 1.H.T.1A.1; assembly: GCF_000979295.1. Taxonomy (NCBI): domain Archaea; kingdom Methanobacteriati; phylum Methanobacteriota; class Methanomicrobia; order Methanosarcinales; family Methanosarcinaceae; genus Methanosarcina; species Methanosarcina sp. 1.H.T.1A.1. The sequence continues at coordinate 5,110 of NZ_JJQY01000026.1, forward strand.
TTTATTATATTTCCGCCCCAGCCCCCCTCAAATCCTTCAACCGAAAATCCTCCGATTGCGCCGCCGATTTGAAGTTTCTTCAGTTTTTGAAAGGTGTAGTATTGAAACTCTCATCATCAGCACAACTTATGACCCTCAAATAAGTTGTTTGCACTTACAAGTTCACATCTATAATATTCATGGAAGACATGAGAAATATCTTGAAAAAAAGATTTTTGCTTGTCTACCTTAGATCATACATCTTCAGTTGCTTCCGGAAATGCTCTTATCCGTCTTTTTCCAGTAAGTCCTTATCCCATTAGAAGTAAAATACACATCGGCCGGCACCTGGATTAGTACAAGGACTAAGGTTAGCATATCCACTCCGGAACTCATAGCGTTTAATAATATCAGGACCTTGGCTAACGGATTTAATAGACCCAGAGCCCCCAGAATTCCAGGCAGTATTATTGAAAGCAAGACAAAAGGTGCCAGTGTGATAAGAATATACCTTGATTTTGATACCGCTTCTTCAGAATAAACAAATCCCCCAAAATAAGTAATTCCTAAAAACGTTTTATCCGAAATTAAAAAGTCCGGGATAAAGACAAGATGAATAAGTTCATGGATAAAAACCAGCCCGATAAGGCATGCAACATCCTGTAAGTTTATAGTTAGTGTGATCGTTTGTAAAGAGTTAATGCCGAGATCTGCTAAAGAGAAAGGCGAAAACATGTTGAGGACCGCTATAGAAAGCAGAGTATTCAGTATCATTAACGGGACTGCTGCAAGTATGGTGGATGCGATATTGTCAGGCTCACGTAGCTGTATCCAGTTGCTTGTGATCAGTTCTGAGTGCCTTTCAGAGTTTACTTGAGGGAATTTGTATCTCAGCCGGATAATACCTTCTCCTTTTTACATTACACTGAAAGCCTGTTTTACTCTTTAAATCTTATTAAATGAAAAAAATAGGTTTGATAAAGGAGGAATTTCGGGATGGCATCATTTTTTTATTATATTTCCGCCCCAGCCCCCCAAATCCTTCGATTGGAAATTTTATGATTGCGCCGCTGTTTTGAAGATATTTTAGTCACCTAGAATAACTTTTTATTATATTTTTCCTCCCGCCAGCTAACTGCTACGCTCAAATCTTCAATTTAAGTTTGGTTGCTTGATTATTATCCAAAATAAAAAAGAAAAGTTAATATGTTATTTTTTACCATCAGTAATAAACCAATGTATGATTTACACGGTTGAACCAAGAAATCAATAGTATCAAATTGTTAACTGATTAAATAGTGGAGTTGATTATAACGTCCATTGTACTTGATTGTGTACTTCAAGTGCTTAAGTCCTACAATGGACAAACTTGTAGGGGAAAAACAAATGAATAACAAAATTGAAGCTGAAAAGATTGAATTTCTGAAACTATTTAAAGATTTTTGGTTTTTGGTTCCCGAGTACCAAAGATCGTATGTATGGGAACAAGACAATGTAAGTGACCTCCTTGATGATCTTTGGCATGCTTTCAAATACAAAAGTAGCAACGAGTATTTTTTAGGTTCATTAGTTCTGAAAAACACTGAGAACGGAGAACTTGAGGATGAGTACGAGGTATTGGATGGACAACAAAGACTTACAACGCTATTCATAATCACTGCCGTAATAAGAGACATCACAAAAAATGGAAAGCTTGGGAAGTCATTTCACAAAAGAATATTTACTGAGGAAGATGAGTTTGACAGTATTCCTGAAAGAATCAGAATTATTTATAAAATAAGGGATGATGTAGAAGATTTCATTAAACAGTTCATCCTTCACAAAGGGGGAACAGCTGAAAAAGAAAAACTTTTTTCAAAAATAAACTCCGGAAATATATCTATATCAAATATGTCAAAGGCTATACTTTTTATTAATGATTTTTTCCTTGAAGAAGAAAGATTTGAAGAAATTGAATCATTTTCAAAATTCTTAGTAAAAAACGTTGTATTTATTTATGTTGCAACTAGCAATAGAGAAGATGCGTTCAGGTTATTCACTATTCTTAACAACAGAGGAATTCCTCTTACAAATGCTGACATTTTGAAATCTGAGAATATTGGGGAAATTGATGCCAAAAATCAACCAAAATATGCGCGGATGTGGGAAAATATCGAAAATAGATTCGGAGAAGACTTTGATAGATTCCTATCCTTTATCCGTACGATTCTAGTTAAAGAAAAAGCAAGGGTAAATTTGTTGCAAGAATTTGAAGATAACATCTATAAGAGAGGAAAACTCAAAAAAGGAATCGATACTGTAGAATTAATAAATGAATATAAAAATGTATATTCCTCCATAATTGATTTCGAGAATAAAAAACTTGATAATGAATACATGAATTTAGTTACAATAATGCAAATTGGACTCCCTTCAGAAGATTGGATACCCCCTTTGTTGCTTTATTATAAAAAGTACGAAACCCACAAAATTAAAGAATTTTTAGAAAAACTCGAATACAAATTTAGTGGTGATTGGATATTAGGAGAAAGTCCAACAAAAAGAATTGAAAACATGAATAATATACTAAAATATATTGAGGTATCAAACAATCCTGAAGATGTAATCAATAACGAAGGTATTTTTGATATAAAAGATAGCGATTTATTTGGGACTTTGAATCTTGATGTATATGGAAAAAGATTTGCAAGATATATACTTTTAAAGTATGAATATTTAGTAAGTGAGAATACAGTACATTTGTCTGATTACAAAAATATCAGTGTTGAGCACGTTTTGCCCCAAAATCCAAGTAAAGATAGTGAATGGGTAAAACTTTTTACCCCTGATAAAAAAGAATACTGGACGAATAAACTGTCAAATTTGGTGTTAATAAGTAAAAAGAAAAATAGCAGGTTAGGCAATTTAGACTTTGAAGAAAAGAAAAGAAAGTACTTGAAAAGTCGAATTGATATTTTCCAAGGAAGTAAAGTTTTCATACAAACCCAAGATAAATGGGATGTAAATTTACTAGAAAATAGACAAAAAGAAATGTTGGAAAAAATAATTCTTCATTAAGTTTGTAGGTTCTTTTTAGCTCTTCGTTGTTTTGTGTGAATATACTCATAAAAACCAATGCGGTCTTGAATTGAAAATCATGTTATCCATAGGGAAATGACGAAGAGCCGGAAGAGATTTGATAAAGGAAAGCTTTTGGAGCGATATAACTTATTAATTATATTTTTCGCCTCAACCCCCCTCAAATCCTTCGATTGGAAATCCGAAGATTGCGCTGCTATTTGAAAAATCTGAATTTTTAAAGCAAACCAAAAAAACTAATACTTTTGAGTAGCTGCAAAATTACAGTTATGAAACGTGTTTATTAAAAAGTTTGAGATGATAATTAGGAAAAATTATCTGAAATAAATGAATAAATAGTGATGAGACTTACAATCAAGCTTAACAATCCAGCTAAAGTAAGTTTTTTATTTTCCTTAATTGTCTTTATAATTGTTGCGTTTTTACCGATTGCTCCATCCCCTCCAATGTTCACGTCACCTTTTATAGAAACTGAAGAGTCATAGGATCGATTTTTTTTCAATTTTTGCACCATCTCCTATAGCTCCATCACCACTAATCTTAACATTCCCAATAATCGACGTACTATAATCTTGATAAACATATAAAAATTGTACTGGAATTTCCTGAGTAGCCCCCAAAGATTTAGTTACAGTATAAAAAATGTTTTCGAGTTTATAGTTAATTGATCTAACCAGAGGTTTTACAATAGCATCATTGAAGTCCCATACAGTCTCATCAAGGTCATGACTTCCAAAAAAGTCTAAACAAAAAAGTTTTAAATCGAGGCTTCCAGTATTGATTTTCAGACAAAATTGATATAAAAGGGAATCTCGTTCATTCTCACCTACAGGTAGATTAAAGTCTTTACTTCCAATAAATGACCCACCTGTGCTCATACCTTTCTCCCACCAATCTTCAAAATGAACGTCGATGCTTTTTAATTGGCTGCTTATAATCGACATTACTTCGTCATATTCACAATGATGAAGAAGTATATTGAACCTTGTATAAAAAGTGTGACAGTTGGAGGACAAAACATCGTCAGCGTAGTCCGAAAACTTTCTGAAACTCAATTCTACTTGTTTCTTATCAAAATTCACAGACATGTACTTGTACTTGAGAGCAAGTGAATATAATCGTTTCCTTTTTAGGAACAAAAATATCTCCTTTCAATTTTCCATTTATTCCCAGAACTTCTTCGTCTTCACATACTGCCTCTCCGCAATCAGGATATCCCTGTAAAACGCCTCTTCGTCCACCCTCATCTTTTCAATCACCCTCGACGCAGTCTCAGGCCCAACCCCCCTGCTCGCAAGCGCAATAACGGCTTTTTTCCCCTGCGAGTTCACGATGCTGGCGTTCCGGTAGACTCTCTGGATGCGTTTTTTCTCCTCGGCTGAGATAGGGACGCCCTTTCCCTGCTTTTTGACAAGTTTGATCTCCTCTTCTTCCCAGGGTTTGAGGGCTGCAACCATTCTTGAGTCGCAGACCGGGCAGATGATTTCTTCAGGCACGTTCTTGACCTGGCGGCGGGAGGTCCATTTCTTGCAGGTCGTGCAGAAGAGGATGATATTGTCGTTCATGATGCGTTCCTTTAAGGCAAGCACGATTGAACGGTCGGCTTTTTCCGGGGCTACAAGGTCTCTTTTCATGGCAAAGCCGGCTGAACCGATGGGGGTCGGGCCCGAGACCTCGACTGCAATTTCGCCGGCTGCAAGTTTTGTCAGGACTTCTTTTGCCCTCTGGACGTCGAGCATATCGTGGAAGATCTCGCGGACTACCTCGTCGTACATGGAAGAACCCTCGTAGATTTCAAGGAGCTTTTTCATGCTGATCCTGTCGTAGTCGATGTCCCGGGAGAGGGCTCCGAACTTGCGGGCTACGTGGACCATTTTCCATTTCATCAGGGTTGTGTTCTTCAGGGTCATTTCGATGATAGGCTCAACATGTTCCGGGCGGAGGGATGTGAGCATGTCCCGGATCTGTGCGGGACCCACCCGGCGGGGGAGGGTTAGCCTGATCCTGTACGGGTCTACCTCCTGGGCAACACTGCTCCCGAAGCGGGCCGATAGAAGGGAGGTGAGAACTCGGGCAAGGGTGCCGTTGGTGTTGTGCCCGAAACAGGCGTTCAGGGTCACAGCGTCTCCTTCGTCTTCGATTACGATTGTATCCGCATCCGGGAGGGGGAAGCCTCCTTCAACATGGTCCCGCAGCAGGCGGATAAATTCAAGCACGGCTGTCCTGGCTACCGGATATTTCAATTGTAGCTTTTCCGCAACTGCCTCGTCATCGAGCCCTTCGCGAATGAGGGCTGCGGTTTCAGCCCTGAGCTTTCCCACACCCTGGGCTACCTCAAAGGGCACAGGGATCTCTTCTCCGGTCCAGCTCGGGACTTCCCCCATGCCTTCGACGGGCTCGACCTTGATCCTGTCCCGGCCCGGCTCCCTTTCCCGGTCAGGCATCTCAATGACCCGCCACATATCCCCTTTAGTTATGAAAACGGCTCCGGGCTGGGCGAAATTTACCACAAAGGCTTCGTCCAGCACCCCGATGGACTTTCCACTCACGATGTCATAGATCTCGTACTTCTTTTCGTCCGGGATCATGGAAAGGTTATCGTAATAGTACTCCCAGCTCTTCCTGCGTTTTTTCACAACATTTGAGCCTTTCTCGTGCCAGACCAGCCTGTAGTCCCCGATCTGGTCCACCACCCGCTGCAGATCTTCAATCCGCAAATCCTTGAACGTGTAGGTCCGCCCCAGGATCCTGAAAATCCTGTCAATTCCGACCTCCCCGAAATCCATAACCATGCCTGCAATCTGGTTTGCCACAACGTCAAGGGAATTCCTGTGCGGGGAAATCTCTTCAACCCTGCCTTCCAGTGCAGCCTTTGTAATTGCCATGCTCTCGGCGATGTCGTCCGCTTCCATGGAGATGATCGTGCCCCGGGAAACCTCATGCAGCCTGTGCCCTGCCCTCCCGACCCTCTGGAGCAGCCTTGAGACCTGGCGCGGGGACCCGTACTGAACCACCCGGTCAACGTTTCCGATGTCGATCCCGAGTTCCATTGACGAGGTGCAGATAAGGCCCCTGAGAACTCCGGACTTGAACGCCTCTTCAGCTTCAACACGGGCTTCAAAGGAAAGGGAGCCATGGTGCACTCCAATTGACGCTCCAAGCTTCCGGAAACCTGCAGCAAGCGCTTCTGCACTCTGGCGCGTATTCACAAAAATAAGGGTGGACTGGCTTTCTTCAACTATTTTCCGGATTCGGAAAAGGTGGGAGGCAAACTCAAGCTCACAGCCCACGGTACTTGCAATTTCCAGAATTTCTTTTTCTCCGGCTGCACCTTCGATCCCTCCGGAAAGATGAGAGCTGACTATATCGAACTCCAGCAGCTTCAGCAGGGCAACCTCAATAACCGTAAAATCCCGGTTTGCCCCTGCCAGGAACCTTGCAATCTCCCAGGGGTTCCCGACTGTTGCCGAAAGTCCTATCCTCTGGAATTCCCCCGAGATTTCCACAAGCCGCTCAAGCCCAACTGCCAGCTGGGCACCGCGTTTCGAGCCTGCGAGCTCATGGATTTCATCAACCACCACATGCGTTACGGTTTCAAGGTTCTGCCGAAGGCGGGAACCCGTAAACATTGCCTGCAGGGTCTCAGGAGTTGTGATCAGCACATCCGGAGGGTTTTTGGACTGGCGTTGCCTTTCGCTTTGAGGCGTATCTCCATGCCGGACCTGGACTTTGATATCAAGCAATTTCCCGAGAAGCTCAATGCGGGAAAGCATATCCCGGTTGAGAGCCCGAAGTGGAGTGATGTAAAGGGCAGAAATACCTCTTCGCGCTTCAGGTTTCTTTTTCAGGATACTGTGAAAAACAGGGAGCACAGCAGATTCGGTCTTTCCAGAGCCAGTGGGAGCTATCAAAAGAGTGTGCTTTCCGTCCAGGATGTGGGGAAATGCCCTTTCCTGCGGTTCGGTGGGTTTGGTGAAACCCAGAGTCTTAAGGGCTTCTCGGATTTTCGGATGGAAGGAGTCGAAGGTGTTGTTGAACGTCATTTTTCAAAAGCTCATTTTTGATGCTGTTGTAGCTGATGCTGCCGTGAACTACCCCCTCCCTGCCTGATGGCGAGGAAGGGGCTTCTTGCTTCATCCCCCGAACTACTGTTCGCAAGTCCACAAGCCCATCCCCTACGTTC
>NZ_JJQY01000103.1:0-12474 GCF_000979295.1 Methanosarcina sp. 1.H.T.1A.1
TGGCAAACATAAAAGCAAAGGTCTTGATCTCAATAGTTTACTAATCGGTTTGTTAAGCTACAAATTGACTGAGAATTTTAGTATCAAAGAAGCTGGCAAATGGTTAAATCAGGAAGAAATCCTCAATATCTTAAATCTTGAAAGCTTTCATGAAAGAGTTCTTTACAGAACTCTTGAACTGTTAGGACGTAACAGAGAGAAAATTCTCTCTGATATTCTGGATTCACTATTTTCCGTATATGAGTTTGAAGAGACGGATATAAACCTGGATTGGACGAGTATAGTCCTTTACGGGACTAAATCTAAACTTGGTAAATATGGGTATAGCAGAGATCACAGACCTGATAAGTTACAGATAACAGTTGGAATTAGTGAATTAGCTAACCCCGTTAACATACCTATTGGAGTTACAGTGAATAAAGGAAACGTTCTTGATCTTGAGCACTTTTCTGACACTTATAACCAGGTGAAAAGTAGACTTAAAAAAGGTTCTCTTATTGTTTTTGATAAAGGAGCTAATACCAAAGATAATATCGAGATTATACAGGATGCTGAGATGGACTATCTCACTGCCATGAAACTGAATACGAGTGACGATAAAATAATTGAGAAATTTGATCTGGAAAGAGCAGAACTGATAGATTCCAAAAAAGGTATATATGGGATAAAAATAGTCAAGCCTAGCAGCATTAAATATTTCTATTTATCTGAATCTCTACAGAAAAGGCAATTAGAATCAAAAGCAAGAGCTGTTATGAAGAAATTAAAGGAAGCAAAAGAGATTCAGAAGGCCATCATAAACAACAAAAAGCTTCCTAAGAAATTCAGAGTAAATAATGAGTTAATTGAGATTGATTACTCTTTTAGAACTAAGCTCGAAGAGCTTAGCGACGAGGAAGCTATAGAACTCCTAAAAGCTTCACTGATTAATGGAAGAGAAGGATTTTTCTGTCTGAAATCAAACAGGCATTTGACACTGGAAGATGCATTGATAACATACAGAAAAAAGGATTCTATTGAGAAAATATTCCATTCATTGAAAAATGAAATTCAGATTAAGCCATTAAGGGTGTGGTCGGAGGATAGCATTTATGGAGCCATTATCCTTGGGTTTATCGCCCAATTATTCATATCGCTGATGCGATATGAATTTGAAGAGCTAAAACACACGTCTACAAAATTCATTAAAAAAAGTTTGAAGAATTTGACACTTACAATCAAGTTCAAGATAAATGGTGTCAAAAACCATATTTTTGCGAATTTTGACTGGATCAATAGCTTGATAGTAGCAAAAAGGAATGGAATTACATAGAATATATAATAAATTTTTATAAATTTATAGGACTTGTCAAGCCCGATTGAACCAAAAAAGAAGGGAAATATTCAGTACCAATTAGTGGGTACTGTCAAACTGAGGATATAAAGAGGAGTAAAAATTAAATTGTCACGACACTAGTTGTAAGCTTCTCAAATGAATGCACGTGCTTCTCCTGAATAAAATACACAGCTATATTCATCGTCTAAGCTGTTTTTAAATCCTGTTCCGAGCAACATCTCACTCTTATCACAATTTACGGGCCTCTTTAAGCTTGACTCTCTCCATACTATTAGATTTCCACTCATTGAGTTCCAATCTATATTTCCATCTTCTAATTGCGGATAATACATCATTTTCTTTTTATTCCTTTGAAAATATGTTGAGAAAGGTCTTATCGCAGTTTGTTTATCAGCAACAATTATATTGTCATAGTGAAGGTTTATATTTCTATATAAAGACATTTCAGATTCTGTCCACACATATCTTTGAATTACTTCTTCCCCATAAATAGGTGAATCTTTATTTGTTGCTAAATTTGTTGTCATGAAAAACGTTGATGTTAACAAAAATATCAAAGCTATCGCTGTTCTCTGCTTTTCTGATTTAAATAAGAGTATAACATTATAAAACCCAATTGAAATGAATAGTACAAATATCACATATATAAATGATGGCCATCTTTCCGGGATTATATTATTCATTCCAAATATCGGAAATGAGTATCTTAATATGTATAGGGTTGTTACCATAAAAAGAAACGAAAAATATTTCTTAGAAATATGATTTTCAGAGATTGAATAGAGACTGCCAATAATTCCGCAGAATGTATATATTAAAAATCCAAATGTTATTGGTAACATCCAAATTGAATTTACAATATTCGACATTGTATGGTCTACTAAAAATTTTGCCTCTGAAAATAGTGTATTTATTAAACCTATGCAAATTTTTCCTAAAAAAGGATATTTTGGGTCTATCCAGTGATATATCATTATTGTTGCAATTAATAGGAAGGCAGTAAAAGTTATCAGTGAACTGTTTTCTCTCTGATATTTATACGCTTTTTTATATATCTCACTCCCTATGTATAATGTGCCTATCGATATTAGCGTGATAAAAGCAGAAATTGTATGTGTCCATGTGATAACGAAGAAATAAAGAACTAGCATTGATGCGTAAATAACTTTTTTATTTCCTGTAGCTCCTAATATCAGATACATAATGATAGTATATAAGGCGACTCCAAAACTCATTGCTATTATTTCAATACCCCATTGTATGTGTAAGTCTGCAAAGTTAAGCAATAGCATTGATATTAAAGATATTTTAGAATCATTTGTTATATTTTTAACAATGAGATATGTAAAAACGCTACTAAGTGTTAAAATCATTCCCATAATAAACATTGATTCTTTAATTCCAAAATTTGAAATTAAAGAGGTGGCTACTACAAATAAATGTGATACTGGGTAACTCACATAATATTGGTGGATAAAATCCCTTCCAGGAGCAATAGCGATACTGTGATAATATAAAAAGCTTTTAATATATTCAGCATGAGCCCATGGGTCAGAACCTATTGGAAAAGATGATACGAAATAAGAACTAGCTCTTAAAATCGTTGAAACTAGGAGTATTTTTATTATATATTCGAAAATTTGGAGTTCATTCGTGAAGTTTACTAACAGAATTTCTATCCCTAATAAAGATACACATGCAGATATAATAATAAAGAAAGTTTCTGATCTATAATAGGGTAAAGATTGATAATAAGTTATTAAGGACGCTGTTATTAAAAGCCAATAAGATATCTGAATTAAATTTAATGTTTTTTTATTTACCTCAAACATAGTTACTTTTATGTCATTTTTCAATATTTTATCTCGGTATCTTAGATAAAACATTGACGAGACAGCTATTATAGGGCTCAGTAGTAGTAATTCATTGCTGGTATATCTGGTGTTCATGAAAGTCATAAATATTCCAAAGAAGAATCCCAAAACTGCTACAACTTTATCTACTGTCCAGATACTCTTTCTATCTATACCCAAAGCAATTAGTCCCGATATAATTATAGTAAAAAATATTATATACGGTGTGAGATTTTCAAAAGATTCCATTTTGGATTCCTACTCAAATATTTTCTGAGTATTCAACTTGAAGAAGATATTTCCCAGCGTCTAAAGCTTCCTTTTTTATTTCTGGGATTTTTAATTGAAGATACTCTCTAATTTGGGTATTATTTTCTATTAATAACTCAATCTTTCTGTTGACTAGTTCCGCATTTAGATCTTCTGGATTTAAACAATAGTTCTCATTTGCAAAAATATCGTTGTTAATCCCTTTTGCTTTAATACTATAAGCAAAACTCAACGTAGGTATACAGGAAGATAGTGCGGCTATTGTAGAATGTGTCCTTGCACCAGCGAAAAGAAACATTTTACTAATAATCCATTTTGTTTCTGCTGCATTGTACTTCGGTGGGATTAATATCAGTTTATTTTTATCTATTTTAGTTATTTTTTGAACACTTTTTAAAAATTCATAATCGCTATTTGGTAAGGGGCTCGTTACATGTGGTATTAAATATATTTTTCTGTACGTTTTTTCTGAAACGTGTATGATAATCTCAGAAGCTAAATTTGTCCATTTTTTTAGATCTCCCCCCGTGACATACTTTGCCATTAATGGACTGAAGTTTATCCCGATTGACCCTTCTTCAATTTTAATCTTATTATCTAATTCTTTAGGTTCTATTGCATCCATTAGAAAAGCAGGATCTCCCACCTTATATATATTCTGAGTAACTCCTTTTTCTTTTAAGTATTTTATAGTGGACGATTCTCGTGCGAAAATTCCATTTACTTTTTGAAGGTGACTTATAATGTATTGTTCATATTTTGGTAACTTATCAAATGGTCCAACAGAAGCTCCCCAAATTACTATTGATTTTCTGTTTTCTATAGCAATATCGTCTAAAATTGTAAATCTTTCCGGTATCCCATAATCAAGTGAATAATTATCACCACCCAAAGACAATACTGAATGGCAATCTTTAATGTATGGTAACATTTCCTTATAAGTCCAATTTTTAAATATTTCAGGTTCGATAACTTTTAATATTCTGTAAACAGACCAGTTTAGATCAAATAATTTTGCACGTTGATTTGCTCTTTTATGAATAATCTTTTCATCAAATTCTTGCTCACATTGTCTTTTATACTGTTCGTTGCTATGGAAAAAACTTACACATATAAAAGAGGGATCTTTGTAGTAATGTCTCAATGCCTTCACAGTTCCTCTTACAATCGCTTCACAGCCTCTGTTCTCATATGGACCATTTCCTGCTAGGATAAAAGTAGGTCTCTCATTCATTTTCCTTTCCCTCCCTTTTGCCTATTTTTTTAATAACCTGAATTGGAAGTGCAAGTTTTCCAAATAATCTAAGCTGTTTTGTCTGCTTAATATATGGTTGCATTCCATTTCTGAACGTTTTTACATCCAGAACCCTGTTCTGGCAGCAGTCCAAAAAAAGCTCTTTGCTTTCATTTTGCATTCTCGCTTTCAGTTTGATTTCTCTTTTCTTCAATACTCCAATATTTTCCTCTGGAGGAACTCTTTTTTCAGGTATTTCCTGTCCCTCCTGAAGGGCTATATGTAATCGGTAAGAAAGTTGGTTTCTTTTGAAGTAGATAACTCCTGCCTGACTTTTTATTACTTTTTCGATTGCTATTTTTCTGATATTTATTTCATTTTTTTTCATTCCTTCCTGAATAATATCTAAAATTTCAGGAGATCTTACAAGCACAAGGTTAGTGCCTCTGGCATCCTTGGCATATTCTGAAAGCCAGGCATCCATAAATGTGATGTCTGCAAGTTCCGCAAACACATCATCACAATAATTGCACGCATTAGGGGTAAACCATCTGTTTACCCATGCTTCAGATACTCCTTCATTCCAGAATATCTTATTTTGTGATCCATGTTCATCGGTAAATTGATAATAATAATTACTCGCGGGTTTTTCAGGACTTTTTCCTCTATAATAAACACTTTGAATTTTTTTAAAGCTATCATTACCTGCTATCGCTGCGATATATTTTGTATAGTTTTTGCTTTTCATTTGGCCACAAACGAGACCTATTGTGAAAACAATCCTTTCTCTTAGCTTTCTGTTTTTCTGGGTAGCTAGCCTGATAGCTTTTATAAAGCAGGGTAAACCAGTAACAGCATAGCGGCCTGGGACTGTTAGAACTTTCTGTATTACTTCTGACATTTCAACAGGGTAATATACCGATCCAAAGGAGTTTAAAACAGAATTTACATCACTAAAAGTTTCAAATTTAAACAACTGTTCTGGATTATGTTGCGGACTAACACAAATAACATAATCTACAACATTATTTTTTAGTAATGTTGTTAGAATCCATGTTACTATTCCTCCAGAGGAGCTGCTCTGTCTGAAAATAGGGGCGTAACCTACATAAGAGTCCAAATAATATCCCGTTTCAAACAAATAATTTATTCCATCTATGTTACCATAGAGCTTTGTCCCAATATCTGTTTCATTTTCATTTCCATCACTAAATGGACATACTTTTAGGCATAAACCACATTCATTTAAACAATTTTTTTCTTGAACTGGCGTATACTCTCCATAATTATTGAATTGAATACCAAGAGCTTTTTGCGGGCATACACCTGCACATGTTCCGCACCCTATGCACAGGCCACTGTTAACGATCTTTTCAATAACATTGGATCTCAATTTATAATGCTCCTGTGGAAATTTACTTTAAACAGGTTTTATAGAATATATTGCATAAATCATATCTAATACTCCAAAAAAAGTTTTATCCGTCTCGCCTTTATTATATGATCTTTTAAAATATAGGCTTAGGTTATTCGCTATTTCTAATGGGTAATTTAGAGTTACTTTGGAAATATAGTGCAACATATATAATTTTGGGTTTTATATTAAATCCTTGAAAACACAGCTCGCAGTTTTCCTGATTTATCTCCTATTATATCATCTACAATTTGAGATTCGATATTAATTTCATTCCCTAATACTTTGTGAAGTGCGCGTGCCAATTCTTTGTGAATTGTGGATTCATCAAAATCCTGTTCTTTTACAATATTGACTAAAATTGTATCTTTTTTCTCTTGAATGGCTTGAAACTCAGATACGCCGGGGACATTTTTAATTGTTACCGTTACAATTCTCGGAGAAACAATCTGATTGTTTGGTAATTTTATGAAATCGTCTTCCCTTCCTTCCACGCTTTTCATCAAATATCCCCCCATCCCACATGAGCATTCTTCTTTTAATGGAATAGCAATATCCCCAACTTCATACCTTATTCTAGGCATTCCAAATGCATTTAAATTCGTAGCGATTACTTTACCTCTTTCTCCTTCACAAACACTCTCTCCACTTTCATCTATAAACTCTAAAAGTACAGTATCCATGTTTATGTGATAGCCACTATGTTTACTGCATTCCCATGCCATACAGCCTGTTTCCCAAGCCCCGTAAACATCATAGATTTCACTGTTAAAAACTGAAGTTATATAATTACGACATTCTTCCGTAAGTACTTCGGAGGCTGTAAAGACTAGTCGGGGAGATATTTTTTCTATACTTCTTTCTTTTACCTCTTTTGCCAATACTTTTATAGCAGATGGATATCCCCATATTACGTCGGGATTTATCGTTTTTAATAATTCAATCTGATTATTTATAGGCTCGGTTAAATATATTAAAGATGTATTTTGGTTGCTCAATTTTCCATGAAGTTTTTTTATATATTTTACGGTAAATTTTTCATTATTACTTTTTTGTTTGGCACTCTTAAGAATTAGAAATTTGTCGTGCGATGGATTATATCCATTTACTCTCCGGACTCTTTCGTAACTTGCCCAAGCATAAAGTCCATCTTCTACGGTAAAGGTTAATTCCAAAGGAACTCCCGTAGACCCACTTGTTTTACATTTAATACAATTTTTCAATTTTATATTGTTTGCAATGACATCATTTTTTGGATCTCTCAAGTCCTTTCTTGTAGTGATTGGAATTTTAGATATGTCTTTGTAACTTTTAATATCTTCAGGTTTCAATCCAGCAGATCTAAAAAGTCGGTGGTAATATGGTACATTCTGATATGCGTGATTTAATATCACTCTAAATTTTTGCAGTTGTAATTCTTCTAATTCGGAAGTTTTGGCCCATATATTTTTTTGAAGGGTTTTTTGGATTTTTTGACGCTTGATTAAACTTTCAAACATTATTATTACTCCTTTTTAATAATTATAATTACACCTAGCGATATCATCAGTGCTTTACAAACTCTTTAAAAAATACAATTTCTTCTTTATCAACTCCCCCCAAAAGAAATAGGATTAAAAAATAAACTACAGTACATGTTACTATTAGAAGTATTAAATGTGACAATCCATTTGGATTAGCATCAATAATCATCAGAGACATTATTAACGAGGATATTATCGATTTTATCATAAGAGGAAGATTATTTTTTAACTTTAAATATTTAGAAGAATAGTATATTATAAACATCAAATTAACTGCGTATGCAAGAAGGGTGGTAATTGCTGCGCCTATTATTCCAATATATGGAATCAATAAAAAATTTAATCCAAAATTTAACGCTGCACACAAACTTACTACTTTTCCTGTAATCTTTGTTTTCTTTTCAAGCAGGAGTACTTGATTAAAGATAGAGATTATTCCAAAAAAAAGTGCGCTAACTGCCGTAAATGGAGTTATTAAATATCCGTTTGAAGCAATTTCTTGTGTTGATAATATCGACAATATAGGCTTGGATAATAGTGAAAGGCCAAATACAGATGGTATACCAATTGCAAGAAAATACTTTAAAGAATTGTCTAGTGTCTTTTTGATTTCTGTTATATTCTTTTCATCGTAGTATTTTGATAAAGTAGAAGGAAGTATAAATGAAATAGGAGCTATAAGCATGTATATAATATTACCAAGAGAATAACCTGGTGTATAGTATCCAACAGCTGTTGTGCCCAAAAACATAGCTATTACATAACGATCACTTGATTCCACAATCCATCTTGAGAGGTTTATTGGAATTGTAGGAATTCCATAACTCGCGAATTCTTTCAAATTTGTGAACTTAGGAAGTTTAATCCCAATATCGTTAAAAACAAAGTATGCCATTATCAAAAATAAAATGAGGCTTCTTATTAGGAGTCCGATTGTAGCACCTAAGATGCCTTTTCCTGCAAGTACAAAGATAATAACAAAGAACAAATACAACACTGTTTGCATGAAGGTAAATACTGAATACTTTTTTATTTGTTGTGTTGCTCTGAAATAGCTGTTTAATGTACTGTTCAAACACTCAATAAATGCGATCAACGATACAATTTGTACAATATTAATATTACCATCAAATAGAGTTAAAGCTATACTTTTTGAAAAGAGATAGATCAATGAGCATGCTAATCCGCTACTTATTGAAATGATAACTAGTATAGAATAAAACATCTCCTGGATTTCCTCTCTTGTCTGAGCGGAAGGTATAAACCGTGTCATAGTGAATGGTAATCCTAGCATCGTAATACCAGGCAATATAGAAATAGTAACACTAATCTGAGCCCATATACCGTAATCTGCAATAGATATATTTCTCGTCAGAATTGGAAGCAATATTATAGTGCTTAAACCTAAGAGAAGATTTGTAACACCAACTAATCCAACTCTTTGTATGAGAAGTTTATTATTTGTCATTTATGGTTACCAGTATACATTTTTCCAAACAGTTACAACCTAGTTTCTTCATTTTTGGAAGCGATGCACTAGTGTCGAGAAAATTTAGTTATTGATCACCTAATAATCTCTGAATCCTTGTATTACGAGGGGAAAAATATCCAAAGACTAGGTTCAATAATTAAATTGCCATGACACTAGTTATTTCCCAATAGTTCTTACTCTAAACCCAGTCTTTCCCCACAATTTTTCATTAATAACACTTCTACTATCAAATATGTTTAGATTCAGCATATACCCTGTAAGTTTTTCTGGATTGATCTCCCTAAACTCCGAATGATCCGTCAATACAACTATACAATCACTCCCCTCCACAGCCTCTTCAAATCCCAGAATCGGATAGCTCCACTCCTTCACAAAAGGATCATAAATCTTAACCCTGAATCCTTCCTTTTCTGCAAGCTTGATAAACTTCTTAGCCGGAGTAGCCCTTGTATCTGCAATATCTCCCTTATAAGCAACCCCGAACACGGTAATCGTCGGATTTTCAATTCCTGCAATCATTTCCTTAACCATCTTCAGAACATATTGGGGCATTGAGTCATTGATCTGCCTGGACATCATGATGAGGCTGCTGTTGTTAGCGTTTTCGGTGAGGAACCAGGGATCGATAGCTATGCAGTGACCGCCTACGCCGGGGCCGGGTTTTAAGATGTTTACGCGGGGGTGCTTGTTTGCGATTTCGATGGCTTTCCAGACGTCTATGCCGTAATCATCGGCGATTTGGGCGAACTCGTTGGCAAGGGCGATGTTAACGTCGCGGGAAGTGTTTTCCATTAGCTTGATCATTTCGGCGGTTGTGCTGGTTGTTAGGTGGAGGTTTCCTTTTACGAAAGAGGAATAGAGGTCAGCTGTAAGCTGGGTGGAATTTTCGTCTACACCGCCGATTACGCGATCGTTGTAGACCATTTCGTGGAGAGTGTTGCCTGGGATTGCTCTTTCCGGGCAGTGGGAGACGTAGAAGTCCTCACACATTTTGAGGGTGGACTTTTCAAGGATCTGTTTTACCTGCTTGTCACAGGTTTTGGGGGGAATTGTGGATTCTATAATTACGAGGTTGCCTTTTCTCAGGTGGGGGACAATCATCTCACAGGCTGAGACCACGTATTTGAGGTCTGCCATACGCATTTCGGAGTCAAAGGGAGTTGGAACGGCTACGAGGAAGGAATCGGCTTCTTCGACAAGAGATTCTGCTCGGAAAGCTTTTCTGGCAATGGCTCCGTCCAGAAGTTCCTGGAAGCCTTTTTCTTCAAAGGGCATCTTGCCTGCTTTGAGGGTGTCAACAACACGCTTGTTTACATCAATGCCCACGACTTCGTGGCCATTGTTTGCAAAAAGAAGAGCAGTAGGGAGGCCAATGTATCCTTGACCGAGTACGCAAATTTTTACCATATTTTCACACCCACTTTGAAAAATTAAGCTGATAAATTAAGTTGATTATTGTAATTCCTTGAGGATCAGTTCGGCGGCATCGCCGTTTCCATAGGGATTTTCCCATTCAAAGCTGGATTCAAGCATTTTCCGGGTACCCTGGATTATTCTCTCATCAGTTCCCACAATCAGGTTCGCACCCACGTCCACGGTTTCAGGTCTCTCAGTATTTTCCCTCAATGTCATACAGGGAACCTTAAGGATGCATCTTTCTTCCTGCACACCTCCGCTGTCCGTGAGGATCAGTTTTGCTCCTTTTTCGAGCTGTAGGAACTCCAAGTATCCGATAGGTTCGATCAGATGAGTGCCTTCCGGTACTTCAAAACCGAATTCATTTATCATCTTGACCGTTCTCGGATGAGCAGGGAATATGAGAGGGAGTTTGAATTCGTGATGGATCTGCGAAAAGCCTTTTAAGATCCCGCTTAAACGCTTTTTATCGTCCACGTTTTCAGCGCGGTGAGCCGTGGCTATGAAGTACTCTTTTTCCTTTAAGCCGAATTTGTCAAGGATATTAGCACCATTTTTTGAAATCTCAAGGTTCTGGCAGGCGGCATCGACAACTGTGTTTCCTGTAACGAAGATTCTCTCTTCAGGAATTCCTTCGTCCATAAGGTATTTTCTTGAGGTTTCAGTTGGTGTGAAGAGGTAATCGGAAATGTGGTCTGTAACAATTCTGTTGGTTTCTTCGGGCATTTTCCTGTTAAAGGACCTTAAGCCTGCCTCGACATGGCCTATATTTATATGAAGTTTGGACGATGCAAGGGCACCTGCAAGGACAGTATTTGTATCTCCCTGGACAAGGACAACATCGGGCCTGTCTTTTATCAGGATTTCTTCTATTCCGGCGAGCATCTTTGCTGTCTGTTTGCCGTGAAGGCCTGAACCCACATCGAGGTTGTATTTTGCTTCAGGGAGTTGTAGCTGATCAAAAAATATCCGGTCCATTTCGTAGCTGTAGTGCTGGCCGGTGTGGAGAACATAATATTCTATACCCTGTTTTTTACACTCTCTTATTATAGGGCTCATTTTTATGATCTCAGGCCTGGTGCCGAGGATGATTGCTATTTTCATGAAGTCCCCTTACTAATTTAGTATAATTCATCACTGATTACTCAAGTTTCCTAAGAACTTTAGCCGGACAGCCAACTACAACGGTAGAGGGTTCTACGTTTTTCATAACAACACTCCCAGCTGCAACAACACTATTTTCCCCGATTGTAGTTCCTGCAAGAATTATACTGCCAGGCGCAATCCATGCACCACTTTTTACAGTTACAGGCTTTACTTCCTTTGGATAATACTTTGTTTTAAGATATGGGGAACATCTGGGATTGGAATGCGCAAAGATCATGGTTCCCATTCCAATACTGACGTAATCTTCGATTGTAATTAATTCAGGGTATAGATCATCGAGGTTGACTCCAGGCCCCAAATATACGTGTTTTCCGATATTCACACCCCTCATCCGCTGGAGTTTTACAGATATTCCATAATGCGGACAAATTTTAGCCGTCTTCTGCAATATCCAGCAAATTAAATAACGAAAATAAAATTTAATTACACCGAATGAACCACTGTAACCATAATACTCCATAACTTCTCGTTCGTTAATTTTTTCAGGGCATTCCATTTGCGCGTTAATTTCCTCAAAGTATTCCATTAGATTCCTGTCCTCTATTTTTAATAAAGTAAATTTAATAAAATGATGAAAAGATTATCTCAAACTTCCATCATCAACCACAATAACTCATCATGCACTTCCACCATTGATCACTCAAGTTTCTTTAGAACTCTAGCCGGACAACCAACTACAACGGTAGAGGGTTCTACGTTTTTCATAACAACACTCCCAGCTGCAACAACACTATTTTCCCCGATTGTAGTTCCTGCAAGAATTATACTG
>NZ_JJQY01000070.1:0-11552 GCF_000979295.1 Methanosarcina sp. 1.H.T.1A.1
TATCTCCTGAATCCTGTATCTCCTGAATCCTGTATCTCCTGAATCCTGTATCTCCTGAATCCTGTATCTCCTGAATCCTATATTCCCTGAATCCTATATTCCCTGAATCCTATATTCCCTGAATCCTATACCCTGAATCCTATATTCCCCGAATCCTTATACTTCAATATCAACCTTCTTATTCTTACATTGGTCTATACTGAATAAAATTACAGAGCAAATTAAAACACTCACAGCGATCCATACTGCTTTAACTCCAATAAATGACGTCAACAACCCTCCCAAAATAGCTCCTGCTAAAAACGAAAGGTTAATCGTAGAATACCGAAAAGCTTGCAGAGCTGATTCACGGTCTTTTTTTGTGAAAGCAATATAAGCTTCCTGTGTAGCTGAACGTAAATTTCCTGTGATCATGGTTGTACTATAAGGAGAATCAACCAGTTTGCGAAATGAAGATACCTGAACCGAAGAGACAAATGAAACCGCAACAGTTACAATGATATTCGGACTCGTGTAGGGTATAAAGCCTATGATAAAAAGGACTGCAATTTCAAGAATTAAAACTGCCCTTTCGGAATCAGGTATAAACAGGCGCATAGAAGGTTTTTTTATCATCTCGGCAACAACTACTCCAACTATAAATGCCAGAATAGGGACCGCGTGAAACATTGCTTGCCCCCATTCTCCTGTTGCGGCTTCTATGCCCATAAGTACAACATTTCCGGTCTGGGCATTGGCGAAAACACCGCCTCTCCCTACGAATGTATAAGCATCCAGGAATCCTCCCACAATTGCAAGAAGTATTCCAAGCTCCACAGATTCGGGAGTCAAATTACGGAAACGTATTTTTCTTTCATTATTCAGCATTGGCACCTTTACACTCAGAACTCAAAGAGCCCTATTTAACAGTAACGAGCCTGTACCATATTTATATTTAACCCATATTATATTATTGAGAGACTCTTTTAAAAACGATTATTATCTACGAGGAAAGTGCTCTCCTTGCGGTTATTGCAGTAGAGAACGGTTTGTAAGGACAAAAGGAAGAAAATGTAGTGTCGAGCATAATGGATTCAAATATGGATTCAAAAATGAATTCAAATATGGATTTAAAAATGAATTCAAAAAAGAAAAGGAATAAAGATTCGTGCAGCCTTAACTTAGGAAGGTCTTTCTATAATCACCATTATCGGATATTGGAAGGAATGTGGTCCTGATTAATTTGCAGAAGCTCTTGCAACAATAATATCAGGATAGGATCTAAACTTCCCTGACTTCTACCTTTTTTGAAAATATCTCACAGCAAATGCTTTCCGGCACTTCACAATACATCTTTTCCGGCACTTCACAATACATCTTTTCCGGCACTTCACAGTACATCTTTTCCGGCACTTCACAGTACATCTTTTCCGGCACTTTACAGCAAATACTTTCGGTTTCTTCACAACAGATATCTTCTGCAGCTCAAAACTGATCTAAGGATTTCTTCCCCGCTTATCTTTTCCATCTTAATATCAGCCGGCTTTTCGATAATCTCAAGGTTCAGAGGGAGGCGCTTCTGAGCATCCTTTATCAGCTGGGCATCTCCGCTCATGATAACACAATCTATTCCGGGATTTTCTTCAAGGACTTTTCTAAGGGTCTCAAAGACTTTGTCCATATGGTGAGCAATATCCTCTTCCCTGAGGCGTTCGAAACGACGCTGGGAAAAGCCTCCCTTGCTGTGCTTTTCCTTGACACTGCTCTTGATAAGTTCTTCCGTATCGAAGACCCTGGCATCAGGGGCAAAGCCTATGAAAGACTCGCCTGCATGCAGGACAAGAACGAGCATGCGGTAGTCGGTATTCAGGCTTTCTTCAAGAGGAGATATCTCAAAACTGTCCAGAAGGTGCCAGGCAGAAGAGGGGACAGGGACAGGAGGGACTATGGCTTCGGAAATCATGCGGTGCAGGTCGTAGAAAAAGACCATGCCCGTCTCAGGATCAAGCCTATCAAGGAGGGAACGGGTTTCCTCTTCGACCAGGCCAAGGGTTTTTTCGTGAAGTACGGCTGAAAGGCGAGTTCCGGGGGGAAGATAAACGGTTAAAAGGTCATTTGCAGAAGAGTGAAGGGACTTGAGTTTGGAAAGGTAAGCCTTAACAGCCGACTGGCTCAGGGTTTCAACTCCGCGAAACTCCAGCTTGCCCCGGGACTCATCCCTGATTGTTTCAAGTTCGTGGGAAAGGGTATGGGTCCGGACGAGCTCCTGGTTTAAACGAGATTCAGCTTCCTGCCTGTCAGCAACTGCCTGCCTTGCAAGGGCTTCTTTCTTTTCGAGCTGGTTTTTCGCACTCTGAAGGCCAAGTTCGAGTTCAACTATCCTGGAGTTAAGCCTGTCAACCTCAAGCTCCAGACGGTCTTTTCCGGAGATTTTTCCTAGAATGGTGCCTAACCCTTTTTTTCCATCTGCGGTAACTTCTCTTTTTGCAGCTTTTTTATCGGTCATCTGCCTTCCTGCCCTTTCTCATAATATCTAATCCCATCCAGGAAACTCCCAAAAGTAACTGGACTGTATAATATTAGTAATACCTTATTAATTATGCGAATCACAGTACCGGTGCTATAAGCCAGTTACAGACCAGCGGGGACGGTATTGAAGATATTGTATAATTAATACGGCATTTATTACCCAGGACAACTATTAAACTACCAGCTATGCCTGATAATAGAAGTTATATTTCAGATAATTAATACGGGATTTATGGCACAGGACAACTATTAAACTATCAGCTATGTCTGATAATAGAAGCTAGATTTCCTGTAATACTTACTAATAAAATGGAGCCTCTATCTGATTTAACCGTCCCTTATATTTCGAAAGTTTTAAGAATATCATATTTAATGTCACTTTGATTTTCAGGATTTTTTCCAAAAAAGGGAGATAATTTCCATACTTAATTCTTATAGATTACTTCGGTGCCTGAATGAAAAAAACCATTGAAAAAGTCTCAAACGCAGGAGGAGGATCAAATGAATCCTGACCAGAAAAATCCACACGTTTCCGGACTGGAACCTGAGAATTCAGGTCAAAATGAACCGGATGGAGTAAAGTTAAAGGATTGGATGGACAGGAAAAATCCTGCCCGGCCCAAGGCTGAGAAAATCCACCCTACCCTCTGGATCCAGGGACAGAAGAGTTCTTCCCTTGCCGGGAAAACTATTGTCCTCGGTGTTACAGGGAGTATAGGAGCGGTCAGGGTAGTTGAACTTGCAAGGGAACTGATCCGGAATGGGGCAGAAGTCCATGCAGTCATGACCGATGCTGCAAAACATATCCTGCACCCTGACGCCCTGCACTATGCTACCGGCAACCCTGTGATTACGGAACTCGGAGGCAGGGTGGAGCATGTGGAATTTTGCGGGTTTAAGGGCAGGGCAGACCTCCTCCTGATAGCGCCGGCAACAGCAAATACCATAGGAAAAATCGCGTACGGAATAGACGATACCACAGTTACCTCTTTTGCAACAACCGCTCTTGGCTCCGGCATTCCTGTTATGGTTGTCCCCGCAATGCACGAGTCCATGTACAGGCACCCGGCTGTGATTGAAAATGTAGCGAAATTGAAAGGCTGGGGGATCTCCATGGTGGGCCCTAAGTTTGAAGAAGGCGTTGCAAAAATTGCCTCAAACGAAGAAATAGTGCTCGAGGTGGAAAGGGCGCTTGGAAACCGGAGCCTTGAAAACCGGAAAGTGCTTATAACAGGCGGTTCCACTGCTGAAAGCCTTGACCCTATCCGCATCCTCACGAATCGGGCCTCCGGAAAGACAGGCAGGGAACTTGCCCTTGAAGCTTACCGCAGCGGAGCTGATGTAACCCTTGTGCACAGGGACAGGCTCGGGCTTGCAGGGATCAGGGAAGTCTTTGCCGAAAGCGCTGCGGAAATGACCGAAGCCGTGCTCTCGGAACTGGAAAATGGGTATGATGTCCTGATAAGTTCTGCAGCAATTGCAGATTATACAGCCGAACCTTCTCCGGAGAAGATCAAATCAGGAGGAGATTTTGTGCTCAAACTGAAACCCACTCGAAAACTGATAAAGGAATGCAGGGAAAAACACCCTGAACTCGTGATCATAGGCTTTAAAGCCGAAACAGGAGTCGGGAAAGAAGAGCTCCTTAAAAGAGCAGCCGTAACCCTTGAAGGGACAAAACTCGATATGATTGCAGCAAACGATGTAGGAAAAGGTGGAATGGGTACTGAAGAAAATGAACTTTACCTGCTTGGAAAAGGAGAGCCCAGGCATGTCAGCGGAAACAAGCGCAAACTTGCAGCCTGTATCCTTGAGGAGGTAACCGGAATTTTAAATTCACGACAGGGCCTCTGAGAACCTGATCGATTTCTGGAAATTAAAACCAACTAACGGAGCTGGTACAGTACCTGATCTGCTTTATCGGCTGACTCTACAAATCATCCTGCACAAGATTCTACAAAACAGAAATGAACTTTGAAAAATAGCTTAAACAATAAAAAAGGCGTTTTCTATGTATACATACGAGAGTGAAGGGGCTGACTTTTTAGCAAAAGCATATGCTCCAGGGCATATAACAGGTTTTTTTCAGATTCATGAGCATAAAGACCCCCACCAGAAGGGATCTACTGGCTGCGGAATTGTTCTGAATGGAGGAGTTACAACCGAGGTAATGGTTGGAAAATCCGTGGAAAAGACCGAGATCTTCCTCAATGGAAAGAAAGTTGAAGGCAGAACCACCCGTACAGTGATAGAGATGTTAACCGATGTGCCTTTAAGAGTAAAGAGCTGGGCGGAAATCCCGATTGGATGCGGGTTTGGAGCCTCGGGGGCAGGAGCGCTCGGGACAGCTTATGCTCTGAACAGGGCGCTTTCCTTAAATAAGACCGTAAAAAGCCTGACTGAATACGCTCATGTAGCTGAAGTCGTTAACCGCAGCGGACTTGGGGACATTGCTGCCCAGTCCAATGGCGGAGTGGTAATCAGGCTGCAGCCCGGAGGGCCCGAATTCGGAAGCATAGACAGAATTCCGGCTCCTGAAGCAAGAGTTTTCTGCATCGCGCTCGGGGAGATTTCTACAGACTCTGTCCTGACAGACGAGATTGCAGCAGGAAGGATTAATGCTGCAGGAAAAGCCGCAATGTCCGAACTGCTTAAAAAACCCACTCTCGAAAACTTTATGCATCAGGCAAAAGACTTTGCCAGCAATACAGGCCTCATGAGCAGTACGGCAAAGGATGTAATTGAGGTTGCACATGCGAACGGAGGAATGGCTTCTCAGGCAATGCTTGGAGATACGGTTTTTGCAATCGCCCCCTATAGCCAGGAATTTATGCTCTACGAAGCCCTTCAGGAATTCGGGCAGGTTCTGGAATACGGCATAGGAACCTGTGTACCGAGATTGATGTATGAGTGAGCCTCAAGGCAAAAATCTATTTACTTTTTTGAACATCAGACAAGAAAATATTAATTTGCAGAAAATTTGCATATAAAGAAACTATGCTATATAAGGAAACTATAATCGAACGAAGTGACTCAATTAAATTATAAAGCTGACAAGTAAAAAGGTAAGCGACATATATGACCGATATACCCCAAGACCACCCGAGGTACGAATCCCTGCTCGCCCGTGAAAAGGTTGCAGCCGGGGTAAAGATGGGAATTACAAGTATTCAGGGGCTTATTGCCCAGGGAAGAGGCGAAAGCTTTGACTACCTTATAGGCGAGCGCAGCACCGAATCTGCCCTCTATGCAGAAAGAGCGGCAGTTGCTGCACTCCTTCTGGCAGAAAACCCGGTTATTTCCGTAAATGGGAACGTCGCAGTCCTGGCTCCTGAAAAAGTCGTTGCCCTGGCAGACATTACCGGAGCTAAGATTGAAGTAAACCTCTTCCACAGGACCGACACCCGGGTGCACCTCATAATAGAACACCTGAAGGCCAACGGAGCTTCTGAGGTGCTTGGAAAGAATCCGGACGCAAGCCTTGAGCTCTCCCACGCTAGAAGGCTTGTGGACAGCAAGGGGATCTATACGGCAGATGTCGTGCTCGTTCCCCTGGAGGACGGAGACCGCTGTGAAAAACTTGTAGAGATGGGAAAGACTGTCATAACAATTGACCTGAACCCTCTTTCACGGACCTCCAGAACCGCCACAATATCAATTGTAGACAACCTCACAAGGGCTCTCGAAAATATGGCAAAGCTTGCACAAGAAATGAAAAAGGAGAGGAAAGAAGAACTTGTGAAGCTGATAACGACTTACGAGAACAAAAAAGCCCTCTCTGAGGCGATTTCCGAAATTCAGGAACATCTCAAGACCCTGATCACAGAAGTAGAATACTGAAAGCAGGATACTTACATGGACCTGATAGAAAAAACGAGGGAATTTGCGGCTACCTTTCACGAAGGGGAGCCCAGTTCCCACGATATGTCTCATATAACCCGCGTAGAAGCCCTCTGCAGGGAAATCCGGAAAGAAGAAGGAGGAGACCTTCTCACTCTCCAGCTCGCAGCTCTTCTACATGACGTTGGGGTTATTAAAGAACATGAGGAGGGGGGAGACCATGCCCTCTACAGTGCGGAGATAGCCTCCGAATTTCTGGGGAGAGCAGGCGTTGAAAAAAAGACTGTGGAAGCTGTGGTATACTGCATCCTGACTCACAGGTTTAGCGGAGGGAAAAGCCCGGAAACAATAGAAGCCAGGATCCTTCAGGATGCCGACAGGC
This sequence comes from Methanosarcina sp. 1.H.T.1A.1, assembly GCF_000979295.1. Classification (NCBI taxonomy): domain Archaea; kingdom Methanobacteriati; phylum Methanobacteriota; class Methanomicrobia; order Methanosarcinales; family Methanosarcinaceae; genus Methanosarcina; species Methanosarcina sp. 1.H.T.1A.1. The sequence goes on from NZ_JJQY01000070.1 coordinate 6,731, forward strand.
TTGACGCCCTGGGAGCGATTGGGATTTTCAGGTCTATCCTTTCAATGGGAGCTCTCAGGATGCTGAAGCACTTAACAGGAATTGATAAAGGAAGCTCAAAAAAGACTGTCTATGTTCAGGACCCTGTTGAAGGCTTTAACGAATACATGCACTACAAGCCTTTCACAATCCCCGAAAAGCTGAATACCGATGCAGCAAAGAGGATTGCAGCAGAAAGGCTGAAGATAATGCACCTCTACCTTGAAGCTCTGAACCTGGAAACCGGAGCCAGCGAGTGAGAGCAGATAAGAGATCTAATTTTACGGATTTTGGGCAGAAAAATCTCAACACTCCAAAAGCCGGGTTATCGTCTGAAATCCTGAAAACTTCATACAAACTTTCATACTTTACCAGACTGAAACATTTTTATAAAGATATGCACTTTATTAAGATTACAGGATAAATCTCAGGATTAAAGGACAATTCTCAGGACAACTTTTTTAGGAAAACTTCTTTAACATCAGGCAATTATCAAATAAGTTGCCTTTAAATAAAGTTGCCTTTAAATAAAGTTGCAGTTCAATACCCTACTACACTTCAATACATTACTACACTTCAATACATTACTACATTTCAATACACTACTACACTTCAATACATTACTACATTTCAATACCCTACTACACTTCAATACACTACTACAAAACCTGACGGATATGATCACATGGCTGACATAATAATAAAAAATGCTTACGTTTTAACAATGGATCCTGATGCAGGAGACCTTAAAAACGGGACTGTTGTTATTGAAGACGGAAAGATCACGGAAATCGGGGAAAAAACAAAAGAAAGTGCCGACACCGTGATCGATGCAAAAGGTTCGGTAGTAATGCCAGGGCTTGTAAACACGCACACCCATGCAGCAATGACCCTTTTTAGGGGTTATGCCGACGACCTTCAGCTTGCGGAGTGGCTTGAGAAACATATCTGGCCTGCCGAAGCCCAGCTGAAGGCAGAAGATGTTTACAAAGGCAGCCTGCTTGCATGCCTGGAAATGATCAAATCCGGAACAACGTCCTTTGCAGACATGTATTTTTTTATGGATGAAACTGCAAAGGCTGTTGAAGCATCGGGACTTCGAGCCTCCCTCTCCCACGGCCTGATAGAGCTCTGGAACAAAGAAAAAGGAGAAGCTGACCTTAAGGAAGGAAAGCGCTTTGTCCAGGCCTGGCAGGGAGCAGCCAACGGCAGGATAAAGACCATGTACGGACCTCATGCCCCGAATACATGCTCGGATGAGTTTCTTGCAAAGGTAAAAGAAGAGGCCAGCAGGGACGGAGCAGGCATCCATATCCATGTCCTGGAAACCGAAGCCGAACTGAATGCAATGAAAGAAAGGTACGGGAAGTGCTCGGTGCACCTGCTCGAAGACCTGGGGGTTTTCGGCCCTGATGTGCTTGCTGCCCACTGTGTATGGCTATCGGACGGGGACATAGAGATTTTAAGGAAAAGGGGAGTAAATGTATCCCACAATCCCATAAGCAATATGAAACTGGCATCCGGAATTGCTCCGGTATATAAGATGCTGGAAAAAGGAGTGAATGTAACACTTGGCACCGACGGCTGTGCTTCAAACAACAACCTTGACCTGTTTGAAGAAATGAAGACTGCTGCCCTTCTGCATAAAGTGAACACATGCAACCCTACTGCTCTTCCGGCTCGCCAGGTACTTGAGATGGCAACCGTTAACGGGGCAAAAGCCCTTGGCACGGAAACCGGAATGTTGAAGGTGGGAAAGAAGGCAGACCTGATCATTGTGGACATGAAAAAACCGCATCTCACTCCCTGTTTTGACGTTCCTTCCCATCTGGTATACTCTGCAAGAGGAAGTGATGTCAGGACAACAATCGTGGACGGAAAAGTCCTTATGGACAATTACAGGGTACTTGTGCTGGATGAGGAGAAAGTGACAGAAGATGCCCGGAAAGCCGCAGAAGAGCTTGTAGCAAGGGTAAAAGCCTGAAAAATCCATACCCTGGAATAGTCCATGTTCTGGTGTAATGCTTTAAAGTATACTGGAACAATATACGGGAAAAATAAATACTAGAAACCCGAATACACCACAGATTTATTTTATTTAATCTGTACCCGAAGTAAAAATTTGTGCGAATTCGAAAAATAAGCCTATCTACTATAATCGAATTTACCCATCGAATTCAACCGCCTATCTGATAATGACGGGATTATTATGACCGAAAAAGAACTCGTAGAATCCGGAAACATGAAAATGGAATGGGCAAGAAGCCACATGCCTGTGCTTGCAATCATCAGGGAGAAGTTTGAGGAAGAAAAACCCCTGAAAGGGCTTAAAGTAGGAATGGCCCTTCACGTAGAAGCAAAGACCGCAGTCCTTGTCGAGACCCTGGCTGCAGGCGGCGCACAGGTTGCAATTTCAGGCTGCAACCCCCTGAGCACCCAGGACGATGTGTCAATGGCTCTCGATACCCGGAAAAATATAAGCTGTTTTGCAAAATACGGGTGCAATACCAGCGAGTACTATGAAGCTATAGATAAAGTCCTTGACTTTGAACCTGACATCACAATCGATGACGGGGCAGACCTGATATTCAAACTCCACAAAGAAAGGACAGGTATGCTCCCGAATATCCTCGGAGGCTGCGAGGAAACCACTACAGGGGTCCACAGGCTTCATGCCATGGAAAAGGATGGCGCACTTAAGATGCCGGTAATAGCGGTAAACGATGCCATGACCAAATATCTCTTTGACAACCGCTACGGGACAGGTCAGTCAGCCTGGGACGGGATTAACCGGACCACAAACCTCCTTGTAGCAGGCAAAAACGTTGTTGTCGCAGGCTACGGCTGGTGCGGGCGCGGGGTTGCAATGCGGGCTACAGGACTGGGAGCGAATGTAATCGTCACTGAAATAGACCCCATACGAGCCCTTGAAGCCAGGATGGACGGACACAGGGTCATGAGAATGGCAGACGCTGCAAAAATAGGAGAGATCTTTGTAACGGCCACAGGAAACCGCGATATCCTTACAGCCGAACACTTCAAGGTCATGCAGGACGGGGCAATCCTTGCAAACTCAGGACATTTCAATGTAGAAATCGATATGGAAGCCCTTGCCTCCCTTGCAAAAACAGTCAGGACCGTCAGGCACAATATCAAAGAATATGATATAGGGAACAGGCGCATTAACGTCATAGCCGAAGGCAGGCTTGTAAATCTGGCTGCCGGTGACGGACACCCTGCCGAGGTCATGGATATGAGTTTTGCAAACCAGGCTCTCTGTGTGCGCTACATTGCCGAAAACAATCTGTTGAACGGAGTCCACGGAGTCCCCAAGGAACTTGATACCTATGTGGCAACACTGAAGCTTGAGTCAATGGGCATAAGCACCGACAAACTCACTTCCAAACAGGAATGCTACATGAATGGCTGGGAATGCGGGACATAATCAGAAGCAGCAGGGAATAATTAAGTAAGCTGAATCTTTAGTTGAACATTTAGCTGAATATTTATAAGTGTAGTGGATAAGACCCTAATTCCCTGCACTTAATTTCTTTTGTTATGAGTAATCATAGTTACTGCGCCCCGTTTTTAATGATTTCGGATGAAAGAGAGTCAATCTCGCCGGATATTTGTAGACAATTGATAACCCAGCAATTCTCGTTAAAGACATAGCTGAAATATGATTTATTTTCAAAATGCTTAAATAGCAAACAGAGTTTCTATTTTTCAGAAAATCTTTAAATTCACTTTTATTGAAGCGGAATTTACTTAAAATAACGGCAATAGGGTCCACGACATACTCCTTAGAGCCTGGCATTATTTTGCTTCCAGGTCCCTTGGTATGAAAAGTAGAGTGAGTGAGTGAGTGAGTGAGTGAGTGAGTGAGTGAGTGAGTGAGTGACCAGCTTTCCTCGATCGAAAAATATCATTGATACCTCGATCAAAAAAATATCATTAATATACACTGATCTCATAGAATGTACAAACAGGAACGGGACATAATCTGAAGTTAACGGATCTTTTACCAGGAAGGGAGCTGTTCTCTTGAAAAAGAGGTGTTAGACATTCCCTGGTTGACATAAAAAACTTTAAACATTCCAGATATCAGATACGATAAACATTCCAGATATCAGATACGATAAACATTCCAGATATCAGATACGATAAACATTCCAGATATCAGATACGATAAACTGCTCACAGCCCTATAAATGCGAATTTTTAATATTGATTTTATAGATGGAGAGGTGGGGAATGGAAAAAAGCCTCAGAAAATCTGGTATTGATAATATCGGGGATATTCCCTGGGGAACACACTTCTGCCAGTTCTACCAGACAAAAGAAGATTTAATAGATATACTTGTCCCCTACTTCAAAGCAGGGCTCGAAAATAATGAATTCTGTATGTGGGTCACATCGCAACCTCTGGGAGTAGAAAGCGCAAAAGAAGCTCTTGAAATGGCTGTTCCTGACATTGATGCTTACCTTGAAAAGGGGCAAATCGAAATTATTCCCCACAATTACTGGTATGTAAAAGAGGGTAGATCCGGTTCGGAAGAAGGGGGAGCCGGTTCGGAAGAGGGTGGATTCGATTCGGAGAGGGTCTTAAATGGATGGTTTGAAAAACTCAATCATGCCCTTGCCAGTGGATATGAAGGGATGAGGTTGAGCGGGAACACGTTCTGGCTGGAAAAAGAAGGCTGGAATAGTTTCATTGAATACGAGAAAGAAATAGACAACATTATCGGCAACTTTCATATGATGGCTCTATGCACCTATCCTCTCGACAGGTGCCACGCAACCG